>CAISIP010000517.1 GCA_903885415.1 uncultured beta proteobacterium | reverse complement strand
GCTAATTTTAATTTCTCGAAAAAATAAAACATGCTTACTTATCTTTATTGATTAAAAAATATCACCGCTACCCGTCTTTTGTCCGCAAGATGAGCAACACCATTGCGACCCAAGATCATTAAAATTGTCGGCGTCGGAGGAATTCATTCGCTTTCCAGTCTTGGCCCAAACGCCGATATGCTACATTAGCTGGATCGGTCCCAGTAGCGGGTAT
The DNA here is from genome assembly GCA_903885415.1 of uncultured beta proteobacterium. Taxonomy (GTDB): domain Bacteria; phylum Pseudomonadota; class Gammaproteobacteria; order Burkholderiales; family Burkholderiaceae_C; genus CAISIP01. The sequence continues at coordinate 2,567 of CAISIP010000517.1, read as the reverse complement.
TCCCTAGATCGAAGCTGTAAGGGTTCTCTCGCGTTAGTGGAGTATGGTCGAGAAAGCCGCTTCATGGGCCTGTTTTTCAAGCAGCCATTTTTTTCAGGACATGCTCCATGCCTTCGAGGTCGAGTTGGTTGTGCTTCACGACCCGCACCCAGCGGCTGCGTGCACCCGGGCTGAGGTCAGCGTACTTGCGTCCTTGGCTTAACTGCTCACGGATGGTTTTAAGGCTTTCTCCGACTAGCCCGAGGCCGTACTTTTCCGGAACCGGGAAGTACAAAATATCGCAAAAATAAGACAGCGACGCCTTGTCGGGCGGCGTTGCGCCCCTCGTGCGTCGATGCCAGGGGCGGGCAGTGTTTAATGCATTTCGAAACACCTGCCGAATCTGCAGTCGGTCCGCCTCACCCACTGCATCGTGCATCATGTTGTAGTCGTGCTCGCTCCAACTGACGATCCGACGGCCCTCAGTCTGCGCTTGTAGCACCAGCTCCCGAATAAGAACTTCATGCGGTTTTTCCGTGACCTGCTTGGCGCGGTAGCGGCCCGCGCAATCGGCAAACCCCGACTCTACGATGGCAGCATGGTTTTGGCCATCCACCCGCCAACCCAAAAGGGTCGGCGGGGCATGCATGTTGCCTTCGTAGTCGATATAGATGGCGCGCTGTATCTCGGCGGCGCTCAACTTGCTTTTAATCGGCTTGATTTTCCGCTTCACCCCTTCACGCCCCAATAAATAATATTGCCGATGCGCGACTCCATCGCGTCCGTGATGGCGAAGCCGTCGTAACCCAATAAGGCAAACACCCCCATGTAGAGCAACAGGTAGCCATATGGCACCACCGTTGCCCAGGAGAATTCGTTAAAAAGCATCCAGATGATCGCCAGACAAATTACGCCAGACAGCACCCTGAAGATCGCTGTGCGCAAAAGCGAGGGTTCCCATTTTTTGTTTAGGTGCATGCGACCTCCGGGTTGTTGATGGAATCAGTCACAGGCCGGCCCGATCCCAAAGTCTGGTGCCAGTGTCTACGAGTTTTTGGTGCTGCACCAGCAGATTCGCGATAGGCTCCATTTCGGCATAGCCGTAGATACGCCCTGCGATCATGCCGGTCACGGCGCCCACGGTATCTGCATCGCCACCGCGGTTGATGGCGTCAACAACGGCGTCTTCGAAGTTGCTGGTCTTGAGAACCGAGTGCCATGCAGACGCATAGGTATCGGCCACGTAGCCGGAGTTGCTCACTTTGCGGTCTCGCAGCGCGTCGTATTCCGCCAACGCCCTACCAACCCACAACTCGTGGGCCAAGGCTGCGGTGTGGCGGATGCTGTCCGTGCTGCCGTGCGTCAGTACCGCTTGCGCCACCGACTCGCCAATGGCTGCGCTGAGGTTGTCGCGGTTCCAGACGATGCACGGCGCCATGCGCATGATGCACCCGTTTCCGCTGGTAGCTGGATCGGTTGAGCCAGCATAGGGATGCCGCAGGTTTTTGACCCGGTTAAGCGCACCGGTGATGGTCATGCCGACATCAAAGCAATAGTCGCGGGTACCAAACTTGCCCGTCTGCGACCAATCCATGAAATTCTTCTGGGTGGCCGACGCATCAAACATGCCCGCCGACAGGTAGGCATCGGCGATGCACATAGCCATCGCCCCGTCATCGGTCCACTCGCCGGGGGCCACTTTGTGGGAACCGCCGCCAATCATGCTGCGCACCGCGGGGCCCTGGTTGGGCTTGGTGAACTCGAGCGGCGCACCCATGGCGTCGCCAATAAATAGGCCCACGAACATGCCCAGCGCTTGGTCGCGGCTCATGGCATGCGACGGGCTAAGCGGTTGTGCTGAATCGGTCTGGCTCATGGTGTTCCTTTGGTAGTCTTAGCTTTCAAATGGTTGTGCACGGTAGGCAGCCCGGGTATTTGGGCCACTGCGAGCCTGGCCAGTGCGCTTCGCATCGCCCTGCGGCCCTTGACGAACTGCGCCGACGCCATCTCGGTACGCTCGCCGCCCACAGCGTCCACGCTTTTGCAAAGCGACAGGTAGGCTTTGGCCGCATGCTGCCGGGTCTCGCACAGCTTGGGGCCAATTTCTGCGCTGAGCAGATCACACAATTTCCACATCCCATCTCCTTCAAACTGGGACAACGCGGAGTCGCTGTCCTTTTTCAGTCTGAGGTCTAAAGTGCTGTTGTGTCAAACAGAAGCGCTGCGCAGTCACCCATACCGTAGGTATGTAATTTCCTCGTGTTTTTGAAGGTCTTTTATGTCAGCCTGCTGCCGGCACTGTGTCGGCACCCAGGCACCACCCTGTTAAGCCAGCAGGCGCACAAACATCATCACAAAAAGCACGACCTGCGCTGTAAAAAAGACGGCGCCAGCCAATACGAGGACCGCAAAAACCGGCAGGCTTTCCAGACAGGGGCGGGTTGGTTTGCGGTCAAAGCTCAGCTTCAGGGGCTGACCCGGTTGGTCATAGATTTCGGGCTGCGTGATGCAATCTCAAAATTTCAACATCGTCGCCACGCATGCGGTAAATGGCAATGTAATTCTTGTGCAGAACCAGTTCACGCGTG
>CAISIP010000516.1 GCA_903885415.1 uncultured beta proteobacterium | reverse complement strand
CTTTGCCGGCCATCGCGGCCTCGGAGCGGGGATAGGCCTTGGCCAGTTCTTCCAGGCTTTTGCGGGCGCCACGCAGATCCTTGAGCTCGATTTGACAGTTGGCTATTGCCAGAAAGGCCTCGCTGGCGCGCAGGTGCTCAGGCGCGAGCGCCAGCAGCATGTTGAAATTTCGGATCGCTTCCTTGTATTCGCGGGTCGCATACTGCGCATTGCCGAGCCAAAACAGCGCCGACGGCACATAACCGCTCTTCGGGTAGCGCGCAATCAGCGCGTCAAAACCACTTTGCGCCGCAACAAATTCACTGCTTCGAAAGCTGGCCATTGCCGCTTCGTAGGCGCGCTTCTCGGCAGGCTCAACGGTCAACTCCTGGCCGTCCACCGTCACCTTGCTCGGTTCGAACTGGCGCACACGCGCGTCGATGCCGCGTTGCAACTCCTGCAGGCGCAGGTCGAGGTCCTGCTGCCCGCGAACCAGATGGTCCTGCTGCCCGCGAACCAGATCCTGCTGGCGCTGGATGAGGTCGAGCAGGCGCTGTGCCTGGTCCTTCTGGCCGCGTTGCACTTCGGCCAGCGCGCGCGCTATCTGCTCGCCGTCGCCGATAACGCGTGACGACTCGCTGTGCAAAGCGTCAATCTGGTTTTGCAGGTTGATCAGGCTGCGCCGCAGCACCGCGTTTTCTTCGGCCCCCTGGCGCAGTTGTTCGCCCATCTCGATCTGCTTTTCCAGCAGGCGCTGCAGACCTAGGTCCGATGCCTGCCGCCCGGCTTCTATGCGTTGGCGCAGGTCGAGGATGGCCTTGCGCGCCTCCTCGTCGTCAAACAAGCCTGCCTGCGCGGCGCCCTGCCCCAGACAGGCGGTTACCAGCGCGCCCTGCAGGACGAGGCCGCAGAGCGATCGACCCGAAAAAAAAGTCATCGGTAGCTGATTTCGGCCCGGCGGTTCTTGGCCATCGCCATCTCGTCGGTACCCTGCGCGGCCGGCTTCTCCTTGCCGAAACTGACCGCCTCTATCTGGCTGTCTGCAACGCCGAGCAGAACCAGCGCACGGCGCACCGCCTCGGATCGCTTCTGGCCCAGCGCCAGGTTGTACTCGCGGCCGCCGGACTCGTCGGTATGTCCTTCGATCATCACCTTTCGGTTTTTGTCGGCCTTGATCAGCTTCGCCTGCGTGTCGACCACCACCTGAAACTCGGGCTTGATGGCGAAGCTGTCGAAGTCGAAAAAGACTGTGCGCGCCGCCGCTGCAGTCGCAGCGCCCGCGGCCCCCGCGGCCCCTGTGCCGGCCTTGCTGCCGACCTCTATCGGCGCGATCGCCGACCTGCTGAGCGCTGCCGATGTACTCGCGGGGACGGGCCCCGCAAGCGCCTGCATGCCGACCGGCGTCCCGGACTTGTCCTCCACGGACACATCGTCAAGCTTTACCGCCGAGCCGCATCCGGCAATTGCGATCGAAAAAGCCGCGGCAAGAAAAATCCGTTTCATCAATACACTCCTGGTTGAAATCATGGTTTCTGGAACGGGCCCCAGTCGGGCTCCCGGATGTCGCCGGCCTGCCCCGCCAGTCGGGCCTTGATCCTGCCGTCGAGCGTGGTCGTCATCAGCATCTCTCGTCCCTGCTGCTGCGTGGCGTATGCGATCAGCCTGCTATTGGGCGAAAAGCTAGGGCTTTCGTCGGCGCTGCTGTCGGTAATGGCGTTGGTGTTGCCGGTGGCAATTTCCATCACATGCAGCTTGAAGGCGCCGCCCACGCGCGACACATAGGCCAGCCACCGTCCGTCGGGGCTCAGCGCTGGCGAAATGTTGTAGCTTCCGGTAAAGGTGACGCGCTCGGCACTGCCCCCGCCAGCCGGCATACGGTAGATCTGCGGCGCGCCACCACGGTCACTGACGAAGTACAGGCTGCGGCCGTCCCGCGCATAGGCCGGTTCGGTGTCGATGAAGGCCGACTGCGACAACCGCCGCGGCTCTCCGCCAGCCGCGTCGATCAGGAACAACTGCGATCCGCCGTCGCGGCTGAGCGTCACCGCCAGGCTGCGGCCGTCGGGTGCCCAAGCCGGCGCGCTGTTGGAGCCGCGAAAATTTGCAAGCAGCCGCCTCTTTCCGTTGGCCACCTCGTGCGCGTACACCACCGGCTTGCGCGACTCAAAGGACACATAGGCGAGCTGCGAGCCGTCGGGAGACCAGGCCGGCGAAATGATCGGTTCCGAGCTGTTCAGGGCCGACTGCGGGTTCTCGCCGTCTGAGTCGGCGACCCATAGATTGAAGCGCTGCGCGGCCTTGGTGACATAGGCGATGCGGGTCGAAAAAACACCCCGGTCGCCGGTCAGCTTCTCGTAGACGAAATCGGCAATCCGATGGGCCGACTGCCGCAAGTCACCCTGCGCCACGGCGTACTTTTCGCCGCCCAGGTCCTGGCCGCGCGCAACGTCCCAGAGCCTGAAACGCAGGTCAAATCGGCCGTCTGCCAGCTTGGTGACGCTGCCCACCAGAAGCGAATCGGCACCCTTTTGGCGCCACAACGAAAAATCAGGCCTCGCCGCTTCGTCCATGGCAGCGCCGGTTGCGTCGAGCGCACGGAACTGCCCGCTGCGCTCCAGATCGGCCTGCACGATGGCGCCAATTTTTTGGGGCGCCGCATCGTCGCCGCGAAAAGCCGCCACAGCGATCGGCAGTTGCGTCAGCCCGACGCCGGTGACGTCGACGCGAAACTGCGCCATCGCGGGGCAAAGGGCAGCCAGCAGCCAGGACGCCAACAACGCGCGACCAAGCGCCGCCCTACGGGTACCCAGCGAGGCGGCTGCTTGATTCGGACAGCGCTGCGCTTTTACGGCTTCAAAAAAGGAACTGAACATGGGTTGGGCAAGGTTACCACGCGGAGGTCGGAGCAAGATTATGAACCCTGCGCAAGCACGGGTGCGCGGCCCCGCAAGTGACCCAGCGCAGGACCGATAATGTCCGCCCGCATCGACCGATCACCGACGCCCTGAAGCCGCCCCGTGCCCTCCGACCAACCCAGCCCCACGACCCACAAACCCGAAGCGGTGGCCAGCATTTTCAAGCGCCTGTTGCGCTTATGGGTCTATTTTGGACGCTCGCCGTGGATCTGGACCGTGGCGGCCGGTGCCACACTGCTGCTGGCGCTGTCGGAGCCGATGATACCGGCGCTGCTGCAGCCGCTGCTGGACCGCGGTTTTCAGGCCGGCTCGCTGCCGATATGGGCTGTTCCGACCGCGCTGGTGCTGCTGTTTGGCGTACGCGGCGTATGCAGTTTTTTCGCCCAGATGGCGCTCACCCGCATCACCAGCGACGGCTTGGTGGCGCTACGCCAGGCACTGTTCGAACGCCTTCTAGACGCCCGGCTCTCGCTATTTTCCAACGAAAGCTCGAGCGCGTTGGCCAACACCGTTGTCTATGAAGTGCAGAGCGGATCCAGCCTGCTGGTCAACGCGCTGATGACTCTGGTGCGCAGCGGGCTGACCATGCTGGCGTTGCTGGCCTACCTGATGTTTCTGAACTGGAAGCTGACGCTGATTGTGGTCGGACTGTTCCCGGCCGTGGCCTATGTGATGCGCAAACTCTCCAGCCGTCTGTACCGGGTCACGCGCAATGCCCAGCAGGCTACGGACCAACTCGCGTATGTGGTGGAAGAAAATGTGCTTGCGCATCGTGACATCCGGCTGCAGGGGGCGCAAGGCGCACAGGCGCTGCGCTTTGCGCAGCTCAGCGATGCGCTGCGCCGCCTGTCGATGAAGTCCACGGCGGCCTCGGCGGCAATGACGCCGCTGACGCAGTTGCTCGCCGCGATCGCGCTGTCAGCAGTGATTTCGGTCGCGTTAGTTCAGAGCGCGGACCGGGGCACATCGGTGGGCGGTTTTGTCGCCTTTGTTACCGCCATGCTGATGTTGATCGCGCCGCTCAAGCATTTGGCCGAAGTCGCCAACCCGATTACCCGCGGCTTGGCCGCCATGGAGCGTGGTCTGGACCTCCTAGCGGCCACGCCCGTCGAAACCGGCGGTAGGTTCGTGGTAGCGCGGACCGCCGGTGCGCTGCGCTTTGACGCCGTCAGCGTGGCCTATGGGGACAGCGCAGTGCGCGCTATCGATAGGTTGAGCCTGGAGGTTGCCGCGGGCGAAACCGTCGCGCTAGTCGGCACATCCGGCTCGGGAAAGACGACCCTGGTCAATCTGCTGCCGCGCTTTGTTGAACCCGGTAGCGGCCAGGTCTACCTCGACGGCGTCGCGCTGCGCGACTGGGACATCGGCTCGCTGCGCAGCCAGCTGGCGCTGGTCAGCCAGCATGTGCTGATGCTCAACGACAGCGTGGCCGTCAATGTCGCGCTCGGCCAGGCGATCGACCGCGAACGGGTCGCGCAATGCCTATCGGCAGCCAACCTGAGCGCGCTGGTGGATGCATGGCCGCAAGGCATGGATACGGTGGTCGGACACAATGCGATGCAGCTGTCAGGCGGTCAACGCCAGCGACTGGCGATTGCCCGCGCCCTGTACAAGGACGCACCGGTGCTGATTCTGGACGAAGCCACCTCTGCGCTGGATACCGAGTCAGAACGCGCCGTGCAGGATGCGCTGGAGCGTCTGATGCACAAGCGCACCACCCTGGTGATAGCGCACCGCTTGTCGACGGTGCAGCATGCGGACCGCATCGTGGTGATGGAGGCCGGCCGTGTGATTGAGGAAGGCCATCACACGCAACTGCTCGCCAAGGGCGGATCGTACGCCCGGCTCTACGCAATGGGACTGGGCGACACGGCGCATCCGCCACAGCCCGCCTAATCCCCGGCCTCGGCACACTGCGGCGCAGGCCTTGACCGCGCACGCGCCATGGCATGGCGCAAGCCCCGCCAGATGGACAAGGGCTAGCCTTGGGGCACATGCCCCCGCAAATCCCGCCTAACCCGAAGCAGAGCACGGGGTCCGATGACGCGCAGGGCCTAAGCGAGGTGCAGGCACGCGAGCGCCTCGCCGCCGACGGGCCCAACGAGGTGGACGCCTCACGGCCACTGGGTGCGCTGCGGCTGCTGCGCGAGGTTACGCTGGAGCCGATGTTCTTGCTGCTACTCGCCTGCGGCGTCGTCTACATGGTGCTGGGCGACCGACACGAGGCGCTGATGCTGCTGGGTTTCGTGCTGGTGGTCATTGGCATCAGCTACTTCCAGCAACGCCGGACCGAGCACGCGCTGCAGGCGTTGCGCGAGCTGTCGAGCCCGCGCGCGCTGGTGCTGCGCGACGCGCAGACGCGGCGTATTGCAGGGCGCGAATTGGTATGCGGCGACATTGTCCTGCTGGCCGAAGGCGACCGGGTTCCGGCCGATATGGAGCTGCTCGAGACCTCCAACCTCGCAGTCGACGAGTCGCTGCTCAGCGGCGAGTCGGTGCCGGTCGACAAACTGGCGCGAGCGTGGATTTTCTCAGGCACGCTGGTCACGCGCGGCACCGCGCACGCGCGCGTCACGGCGACAGGCGAACGCAGCGCGTTGGGCCGGATCGGAAAATCACTGCAGAGCATTGCCGTCGAGAAGACGCCCTTGGAACACGAAATCCGGCGCACCGTGCGCCTGGTTGCGGCACTGGGCCTGGTGATGGCTGCCGGACTCGGCTTCGCATACTGGCTGGCGCTCGGAGACTGGTTGCGCAGCCTGCTGGCCGGGCTGACCTTTGCCATGGCGGTGCTGCCCGAAGAACTGCCGGTCGTTCTGACGCTGTTTCTCGGTCTGGGCGCATGGCGGCTGGCGCACAACAAGGTACTGACACGCAGCATTCCCGCGATCGAACTGCTGGGTGCAACGACCATTCTGTGCGTCGACAAGACCGGCACGCTGACGGCCAACCGCATGGTGGTGCGCCGCCATTGGTCCGAGACCGCCGAGCACGACGCGCAAGCGCTAGACGCCGCGCCACTGCATGACGCCCTGCACGATGTGCTCGAGTCTGCCGTTCTCGCCAGCCACCGGCGCGCCTTCGACCCAATGGAGTCGGCCATTGGCGACGCGGGACAGCGCATGCTCGCGCAAACTGAACATCTGCACGAAGACTGGACGCTGGTCGACGACTACCCCCTTTCGTCCGGCATGCTGGCCATGTCGCGGGTCTGGCAGTCGCCCGACCGGCCCGATCGTTTTGTCGCCGCCAAGGGCGCGCCCGAGGCGATCGTCGACCTTTGCCATCTCGACGGCGCGCGCCGCGCCCGTGTGACGGCGCAGGTCGCGTCGATGGCGTCTGAAGGTCTGCGCGTCCTGGGCGTTGCCCGGGCCAGTTACCATGCCGCCACGCTGCCTACGAACCAGCACGATTTCGATTTCGAATTCATGGGCCTGGTCGGGCTGGAGGACCCGCTGCGGCCCGAGGTTCCCCAGGCCATCGCCGAATGCCAGGCGGCGGGTATCCGTGTGGTGATGATCACCGGCGACCACCCCGCCACGGCGATGGCGGTCGCGCGCCAGGCAGGGATTTCGCTCGACGCAGGGCCCATGACCGGCGACGAAATCGCCGCCCTGGACGCCGCCGATTTGGCTGCCCGGCTGAACGGGCGCAATGTCTTTTGCCGCGTCCAGCCGGAGCAAAAGCTACGCCTGGTACAGGCCTTCAAGGCCGCTGGGGCGGTCGTCGCCATGACCGGCGACGGCGTCAATGACGCGCCCGCACTCAAGGCGGCCCATATCGGTATCGCCATGGGCGCGCGCGGAACCGACGTGGCGCGCGAGGCGGCGGCGCTGGTGCTGCTGGACGATGACTTCTCGTCGATCGTCACTGCTGTTCGTTACGGTCGACGTGTGTTTGCCAACCTGCGCAAGGCGATCGCCTTCGTGGTCGCGGTGCATGTGCCAATCGTCGGGCTGTCGCTGCTGCCGGTGGCGCTGGGCTGGCCGATGCTGCTGATGCCAATCCACATCCTGTTTCTGCAGCTCATCATCGACCCGGCCTGCTCGATCGTGTTCGAGGCCGAGCCGATCGACCCCCATGCGATGAGCGCTCCGCCCCGCGACCGGCAGCAGCGGCTGTTCGACGCCACGCTGCTGGTGCGTGGTCTGTGGCAGGGCTTCGGTCTGCTCGCCTTGCTGCTCGCCGTCTACGCCCTGACGCTGTCTGTCGCAGGCACGCACGATACCGCCCGCGCACTGAGCTTTTCCGTGCTGACCTTGTCCAACCTGAGTCTGATCTACGCCAATCGGTCGTGGAACCGCCCCTGTTGGAGCGGCCATCGGTCGGAAAACCGCTACTTCGGCTGGATGGTCCTCGCCACCGCGGTGATGCTCGCCTGCGTGCTCGGCGTACCGGCCATCAGCCGCCTGTTCGCCTTCGCACCCCCCGGACCCGCCCTGCTGGCGTTGGGCCTTGGCGCAGCGGTGCTGGGTCTGCTGTGGTTCGAGGCGGTCAAATGGGGATTGCGCTGGCGCGCCCATACCGTAGCGTGATACACATCAAGACCCCGCGGTGCAGCGGTTCATAGAATTTCTGCAGATCGCTTGCAGTTGACCTGCTTGATCCTGCGCCCAGTACCCCCTACCGTTTGACCGCCCCGCTGCTACTTTCGCTCATCTGTTCAGGCATTCTGGTCGAGCTCGTCTTGGCGATCGGTTTCTTGTTCTGGAGGCGGCGTACTCCGATGCACCGTGCGCGGGTTGCGGTCGATGACCGATCGCTGCCAGCCGAAGCCCCGGTCTGGCACACCTTTCGCGTAGCAGCGCGCCAATACGAGGACGCCGCCCATAGCCAGTGTTCGTTTTACTTGGAGCCCGTGGATGGGGCAGCGCTGCGTCCATTCAGACCCGGTCAGTTTCT
>CAISIP010000515.1 GCA_903885415.1 uncultured beta proteobacterium | reverse complement strand
CGACCTGCGTGCCCGGGAGTTCTACGAAAAACCGACCGCGGAACGCAAGCGCAAAAAAGCCGCAGCCGTCAAGCGCAACTACAAGCGCATCCGATCGATGCAACTGCCCAAGAAGCTGTTCTGAGCGCGTAGCGCGACCGGCCAGGAGCCGGGAATGGACAGCCTGTGGCAGCCCATTGAACCCGCGACCGGTCATCCGGGAGCGGGTTTTATTTTTTGCATCAGCAACGAGGAGCGACTATGTCGATCAAGGAACAGATCACCGAAGACATGAAGAGCGCCATGCGCGCCAAAGACAGCGAACGCCTGGGAACGATCCGTTTGCTGCTGGCGGCGTGCAAACAGAAGGAAGTGGACGAGCGGGTCACACTGAGCGATGCCGACGTCGTCGCCATCATCGACAAACTGGTGAAACAGCGCAAAGACTCGATCGCCGCCTTCACACTGGCCCAGCGCCAGGACCTGGTCGACCGCGAGGCGGCCGAACTGCTGGTCCTCGAAGCCTATTTACCGCAGCGCATGGGCGCCGCCGAAGTACAGGTCGAAGTGCAGGCCATCGTAGCCGAACTCACGCTAGAACTCGGCCGCAAAGCCGGCGCCGGCGACATGGGCAAGGTCATGGGGGTGGTCAAAGCCAGGCTCGCGGGCCGGGCCGAGATGGCACAGGTATCGGCTGCCGTCAAAGCCGCGCTCGCCGGATAGGCGCCCGCCCCCCGGGGGCCGACGGCGTCGACCCTGGGGCGCTCAACGGCCGGCTATCTTCATCTTGCCGACCAGGATCGAACCGACCGTCTTGGAGCCGTAGTTGTAGGTGTCGGCGCCGACCGCTTCGATATCCTTGAGCATGCTTTTCATGTTGCCAGCGATCGTGATCTCGTGCACCGGGTAGGCGATGCGGCCGCGCTCGACCCAGAATCCGCTGGCGCCACGCGAATAGTCACCGGTAACATAGTTCACGCCCGAGCCCATCAGCTCGGTGACCAGCAACCCGCGCCCCATCTTGCGGATCATCGCGTCGAGGTCGTCGCCAGCCTGGGTTTGCCGGGAACGCAGTACCAGGTTGTGCGAACCACCGGCGTTACCGGTGGTGCGCATGCCAAGTTTGCGCGCCGAATAACTGCTCAGAAAATAGCCGCGCACCCGCCCCGCATCGACCACCTGCCGGGCGGCGACGCGAACACCCTCGTCGTCAAAAGGTGAGCTGCCTTTGCCACGTTGCACAAAGGGGTCTTCATGCATATCGATGTGCTTGGGTAGCACCTGCTTGCCAAGCGAGTCCAGCAGGAAGGAGCTCTTGCGGTACAGCGAACCCCCGCTGATCGCCTGCACCAGCGCGCCCAGCAGCCCGGCGGCCAGCGGCGACTCGAACAGCACCGGACACTCGCGGGTCGATATCTTGCGCGCATTGAGCCGACTGAGGGCGCGCTGCGCGGCGTAACGCCCGATGCGCTCGGGGCTCGCCATGTCCTGCGCATTGAGCATCGAGCTGTACCATGCGTCGCGCTCCATCGCGTCACCGGTTCCGGCGATCGGCGATACCGACATCGAGTGGCGCGAACTCGCGTAGCCACCGCGAAAGCCGTTGCTGTGGGCGCTGAAAAAGTGCGACTGCTGCGCTGAAACGCCAGCGCCCTCGCTATTGGAAATCCGCTTGTCGACCGCAAAGGCGGCCGCCTCGCATTGCAGCGCCAGTTCGGCCGCTGCCTCGCTGGTGACGGTCCATGGGTGGAACAGGTCGAGGTCGATCGTGCGCTCGGATTGCGGCGCTATGTCGGCCTCGTCTGGAAGTCCGGCCGCCGGATCCTCGGCGGTAAAACGCGCGATGTCAAAGGCCGCCTGCACCGTCTGTTCGATGGCCGGAACCGAGAAGTCCGAGGTGCTCGCGTTGCCGCGCCGGCGGCCAACATAGACCGTCACCGACAAGCCCTTGTCGCGGTTGCGCTCCACATTTTCCAACTCCCCCTTGCGCACCGACACACTGAGCCCGCACCCCTCGGAGGCTTCTGCCGCCGCATCACTGGCGCCAAGTTTCTTCGCGTGCGCGAGGGCAAGGTCCACCAGCTCCTCAAAAAAGACCCGGCTGTAACTAAAGCCGCTTGCGACGCTGGACTGGTTTGTATTCATCTTCTGGGTTTCAAGTGAAGGGCTATGATACTTGGCTATCCGCCATGGGGCGCCGGCAAAGCCTGCGTCCGCCCTCCCACGATGCCACGCAAATTCAAAAAAGGTTATTTCGTCTCCGGGCAGTTTGTCGCCGAAGGCAGCGAAATGGACCTCGAATTAAAGCGTGCGCTAAAAGGCGGCGACGAACCGAGCCGAACCGAGCTCAAGCGCGAGAGCACCGAAGTACAAAAGCTGGGTGCGGACCTGCTGGTGCTGCGCTCGGAATTCATGGACCGGCTGGCCCTTCCCGAAAAGCTGCGCGATGCGATTGCCGACGCCAAGCGCATCAGCAACTTCGAGGGCAAACGCCGCCAGATGCAGTACATCGGCAAGCTGATGCGCCAGCTCGAAACCAGCGAAATAGAGCGCGGTCGCGCCGCCCTGGCCGAGCAGCACGGCGGCTCGGCCCAGGAGACGCTGGCGCTGCACCAGGCCGAGCAATGGCGCGACGCCCTGATCGCCGACGACCTGCAATTCGACCAGTGGATGGCGCGCTATCCGCGCAGCGACAGCCAACAGTTGCGCGCGCTGGCGCGACAGGCGCGCAAGGATGCGCTGCCGTCACGCCCCGGCCAGACGCCGCGACACGGCAAGGCCTACCGCGAGCTGTTCCAAATGGTGCGCGAGCAGTTGGATGCCCTACCCGAACCGGAACCGGACCACCATGGCAGCAGCACCTTCCTTTGACAGCATCCGCATCGGCATTGTGTCGGTCAGCGACCGCGCTTCGAGCGGCGTGTATGAAGACAAGGGCCTTCCGGCGCTCAAGGACTGGCTGGGCCGCGCGCTGCGCAACCCGCTGCAATTCGAGTCCCGGCTCATACCCGACGAGAAGGATCGCATCAGCGCCACGTTGATCGAACTGGCCGACGCGGGTTGCTGCCTGGTGCTGACAACCGGTGGCACCGGACCGGCGCTGCGCGACGTCACGCCCGAGGCAACGCTGGCGGTGGCGCACAAGGAAATGCCCGGCTTCGGCGAGCAGATGCGCCAGATCAGCCTGCACTTCGTTCCCACCGCGATCCTGTCGCGTCAGTGCGCGGTGGTGCGGGGCCAGTGCCTGATCATCAACCTGCCGGGGCAACCCAGGGCCATCGCCGAAACGCTGGAAGGCCTGCGCAGCGACTCTGGCGAACCGATCGTGGCAGGCATCTTTGCCGCCGTACCCTACTGCGTCGACCTGATAGGCGGCCCGTATATGGAAACCGACGCGGCCGTGTGCCAGGCTTTCCGGCCCAAGTCGGCACTGCGTCCAGCCGGCGGCTGAAACGCCTATTTGCCGACCAGCTGGGTCAACCGCTCGGCCTCGAAACTCTCGCCCTGCGCCGCGTCGGCGGGTACGCAATTGATAGCGGAGCGCGCCTCGGCCAAGCTGGCCACCGCCTTCCACAGCAGCGCGATCTGGTGCTCCTGCAGCGCCGCATTGTCGATCAGGCCACGCATCGCCAGGCTCAAGGGATCGTCGTTGTGGGTCACGCCGTAGGCCGAAAAACCCATCTTGGACGCGGCGGCTTCGCGCTTGGCGTCGTCCGCCGCCTCGATGATGCGCGCCGGGTTTCCGACTGCGGTGGCACCAGGCGGAACCGGCTTGGTCACGACCGCGTTCGATCCCACCTTGGCACCGTCGCCTACGGTGAAGCCGCCCAGCACCTTAGCGCCAGCGCCGACCACCACGTCGCGGCCCAGCGTCGGGTGGCGCTTGGCGCCCTTGTACAGCGAGGTACCGCCAAGCGTGACGCCCTGGTAGATGGTGCAACCGTCACCGATCTCGGCCGTCTCGCCGACCACCACGCCCATCGCATGGTCAAAGAAAACCCGCTCCCCGATGCGCGCACCCGGGTGTATCTCGATACCCGTTATCCAGCGGCTTAGGTGCGATACGAAACGCCCGAGCCACCGTAAGTCGTGGATCCAGAACCAGTGCGCGCGCCGATGCAGCACCAGCGCGTGCAGGCCCGGGTAACAGGTCAGCACCTCCCAGGTGCTGCGCGCAGCCGGGTCCCGGTCGAGGATGCATTGAACGTCTGAGCGCAGGCGGGAAAACATAGTGGCAAGTCTAGCCCCTTGGCGACGATGCCGCTTGCAGCATGGCCTTGGCGACACCGCGCAGGATATGGATGTCCTCCTGCGTGATCTGCGCCCGGTTGAGCAACTGGTTCAATCGTGGCATCAGCTTCTTCGGACTTTGCGGATCCAGATAGCCGATTGCCACCAGCGCCTGCTCCCAGTGCGCCATCAGCCCGGCGACCTGCTGCGCGTCGGCGCTCCGGGGTGCGGCCAGCGACTCGCTGGGCGCAAAACCACCCAGCGCGAGGCGCCATTCGTAAGCGATCACCTGCAAGGCCGCCGCCAGGTTGAGCGAGCCAAAGGCCGGGTTCGTCGGTATGGACAACAGCGCGTGGCAGCGGTAGACATCCTCGTTGCGCATGCCAAAGCGCTCAGAGCCAAACAAGAAAGCGACGCCCTGCGACTGTGCGCTTGCGGCGTCGGTGCCCACTGGGGGGGCCGTCAACTGCGCGAAGCAGTCACGCGGACGCATCGTCGGCGGACCGAAGTCGCGCGGTGTCATCGCGGTGCCGCACAGATAGTCCATGCCGTCAAGCGCATCGTCCAGGT
>CAISIP010000514.1 GCA_903885415.1 uncultured beta proteobacterium | reverse complement strand
GTTCGATCCGGCTCGACCTGCCGCGCAGCGAGGCCGCCACCGCGCCCGAAGCACCCGGTTTCGTGATGGTCGTCGTCGACAAGGCGGGTCAGGCTTTTATGGACGACAAGCCGGTTGCCGACGACGAGCTGGCGCGCCGCCTGACGCGCCAGGCCGGGCGCAACCCGGACACCGAGCTGCAATTGCGCGCCGACGCAGCGGTGGCCTACGGCAGGGTGGTAGAAGTCATGGGTCTGGCGCAGCTGGCCGGGATCGGCAGGATCGGCTTTGTCGCGCAGCCCGGCGCGGTGGCCCCAGACGACAGACGCCGAGAATCGACCCGGCGCTGAGACCGGCAGCGCAGTGCCGGGCGACGCCAGTCGACGCTGCGGGTCAACGGCCTAAAATCTCAGCGCACTACGACCCGCTTGCGACCAAGACATGCACGAAAAATACAACCACCTCGCGGTAGAAAAGCTTTCCCAGCAGCAGTGGAGTGCGCGCGACGCCTACAGGGTCACCGAAGACGCTTCGCGCAAGAAGTACTACGCCTGCTCCATGTTGCCCTACCCCAGCGGCAAGCTGCATATGGGCCATGTGCGCAACTACACCATCAACGACATGCTCACGCGCTACCTGCGCATGAAGGGCTTCAACGTTCTGATGCCGATGGGATGGGACGCCTTTGGGTTGCCGGCCGAGAACGCAGCGCTGAAGAACGGCGTTCCACCCGCCAAGTGGACCTACGAAAACATCGCTTATATGAAGGGCCAGCTGCAGGCGATGGGACTGGCGATCGACTGGAGCCGCGAGATCGCGACCTGCGACCCAAGCTACTACAAATGGAACCAGTGGTTGTTCCTGAAGATGCTTGAAAAGGGCATCGCTTACCGCAAGACCCAAGTCGTCAACTGGGACCCGGTCGACCAGACCGTGCTGGCTAACGAACAGGTCATCGACGGCAAAGGCTGGCGCACTGGCGCGACGGTGGAAAAACGCGAAATACCCGGCTACTACCTGAAGATCAGCGACTACGCACAGGAACTGCTCGACCACACCCAGCACCGACTGCCGGGCTGGCCCGAGCGGGTCAAGCTGATGCAGGAGAACTGGATCGGCCGCTCTGAGGGCGTGCGCTTCGCTTTCCCGCACGATATCCGCGACGCGCAAGGACAACTGATCCAGGGCGGGCGGATGTACGTGTTCACCACCCGCGCCGACACCATCAAGGGCGTGACCTTTGTCGCCGTCGCGCCCGAGCACCCGCTGGCGCTGCGCGCGGCCGAGCGCTCGCCCGACATGGCGCGCAAGATCGCGGCCCTCCAGTCAGGCGGGGTCACCGAGGCCGAACTGGCAACGCGCGACAAGGAAGGCGTTGCCACTGGCCTTTTTGTGACGCACCCCTTGAAGGGCCACCCGATCGAGGTATGGGTCGGCAACTCTGTGTTGATGTCCTACGGCGACGGCGCAGTGATGGGCGTTCCGGCCCATGACGAGCGCGACTTCGCTTTCGCCAAGAAATACGGCATCGACATCGTCCAGGTGGTGCTGGTCGACGGCGAGCATTACGATTATGAGCGCTGGCAGGACTGGTACGCCGACAAGCAGCGCGGGGTCACGATCAACTCGGGCAACTACAGCGGCATGTCGTGCCAGCAGGCGGTCGACGCGGTCAGCCACGAACTGCAGGCGCGTGGGCTGGGCGAGAAAAAAACCACCTGGCGGCTGCGCGACTGGGGCGTCAGCCGCCAGCGCTACTGGGGAACGCCGATACCGATCATCCACTGCCCCGAGCACGGTGCGGTGCCGGTACCCGAGCACGACTTGCCGGTGATCCTGCCCAGCGACTGCATACCCGACGGTTCGGGCAATCCGCTGAACCACCATGAGGGCTTTCACGCTGGTGTCTGCTGTCCGGTGTGCGGCAAGGCCGCGCGGCGCGAGACCGACACCATGGACACCTTTGTCGACAGTTCCTGGTACTTCATGCGCTACTGCGATCCGAACAACGACCAGGCGATGGTCGGCGCGGGGACCGCGTACTGGATGCCAATGGACCAGTACATCGGCGGCATTGAGCACGCAATATTGCATCTGCTGTACGCACGCTTTTGGACCAAGGTGATGCGCGACCTCGGACTGGTCCAGGTCGACGAGCCGTTCAGCAAGCTGCTGACGCAGGGAATGGTGCTCAACCATATTTTCTTCGCGCGCAACGAAAAGGGCGGCAAGGACTATTTCCCGCCGTCGGAAGTGACGCCTGCGATGGACGCGCAGGGCCGGATCAGCGGAGGCAGCCTGGCCGACGGGACGCCGGTCGAGTACGGCGGCGTCGGCAAGATGGGCAAGAGCGAGCGCAACGGGGTGGATCCGCAGGACCTGATCGAGAAGTACGGCGCCGACACCGCGCGTCTGTACACCATGTTCACCGCGCCGCCCGAAGCGACGCTGGAATGGAACGACGCAGCGGTCGAGGGCTCGTATCGCTTCTTGCGCCGGCTCTGGAATTACGCCGTGCGTCTGTCGGCACATGCCGGCGCAGTAAGCCCGGATGGCGGCCCCGCCGCGCACCGCTACGGCCGCGCAGCGAGCGATTTGCGCCGAGAGGTGCACAGCGTATTCCGGCAGGTCGACTATGACTACCAGCGCATGCAGTACAACACCGTCGTCTCGGGTGCGATGAAATTGCTCAACGCGCTGGAAGACTTCAAGCCCGATGGATCCGAGTCGGACCGGGCGGCCGCGCTCGAGGGTTTCAGCATCTTGCTGCGCTGCCTGTACCCGGCAACACCGCACATCACACAGGCGCTGTGGGACGCGCTCGGTTACCAGCGTACGCTCGGCGAGCTGCTCGATGCAGTCTGGCCCGAGGTGGACCCGGCGGCGCTGCAACAGGATGAAATCGAGCTGATGCTGCAGATCAACGGCAAGCTGCGTGGGGCGATCCGGGTTTCCGCACATGCAAGCCGCGACGCGATAGAGGCCGCAGCGCTGCACAGCGAGGTATTCGTGACGCTGGCGCGGGGGGCAGTGGTCAAGAAAGTCATCGTGGTGCCGGGGCGGCTGGTGAATCTGGTGCTGTAATGCCCGCGCGGCGCCTGCTTCTGGTGTGCGGCGTCGGGCTGCTGGCCGGCTGCGGCTTCAAGCTGCGCGGCGCGCCCGAGCTGGCTTTTGCATCGCTGTATGTGGCGGTACCGGCCACATCGGGACTGGGCCGGGAGCTCAAACGCAACCTGGCCTCGATCGGGACGCTACAACTGATCGAGGACCCGAAACTGCAGCCGGGTGCGCAGGCGATTCTTGACATTGTTTCGGAGCAGCGCGAGAAGGCGGTGGTCGGGGTCAACGCGTCGGGGCAGGTGCGCGAACTGCAATTGCGGCTGCGGCTGCGCTTCAGGCTGCGCGATGCCCATGGCAAGGAGCTGATTGCCGAGACCGAATTGCTGCAGCAGCGCGACATCAGCTTCAACGAGACGGCGGCGCTGGCCAAGGAAGCCGAAGAGGCGTTGCTGGTGCGCGATATGCAAAGCGACATCGTGCAGCAACTGCTGCGCCGGCTGGCTGCGGTCAAGTCGACCCGTTAGGTTGATGCAAGTCCCGGCCGGCCAACTCCAGCAGCACCTGCAGCGCGGCTTGGGAAGCCTGTACACACTGCATGGCGACGAGCCGCTGCTGGTACAGGAAGCGGCCGACGCGATTCGCGCCGCTGCGCGTGCGGCCGGGTTCTCCGAACGCAGCGCGCACACTGTCGCGGGGGCCCATTTCGACTGGAGCGAGGTGCTGGCCGCCGGCGGCTCCCTCAGCCTGTTTGCCGACAAGCAGCTGGTCGAGATCCGCATTCCTTCGGGCAAACCGGGCAAGGACGGCAGCGGCGCCATCCAGCAACTCGCCGCCCAGGCGAGTGGCAACGACAGCACGCTCACCATGGTCATGCTGCCGCGGCTGGACAAGGCCACCCGGACCGGCAGCTGGTTCGCCGCGCTGGAGAGCAACGGCGTCTCGATCGCGCTGGAGCCGGTGGAACGTGCCGCCCTGCCGCAGTGGCTGGCGCAGCGGCTGGCGCTGCAGGGCCAGCGCGTCAAGGCCGGCGTGGAAGGGCAACGCAGCTTGCAGTTCTTCGCCGACCGGGTCGAGGGCAACCTGCTGGCGGCGCACCAGGAAAACCAGAAGCTCGCACTGCTGTTTGCCCCCGGCGAGCTGAGCTTCGAACAGGTCGAGAGCGCGGTGCTGAATGTGGCGCGCTACGACGTGTTCAAGCTGTCCGAGGCGGTTCTGGCCGGCAACAGCGCGCGCGCGCAGCGCATGCTCGACGGCCTGCAAGCCGAGGGCGAGGCCGCGGTACTGGTCCACTACGCGCTGAGCGAGGACATCCGCGCGCTCAAGCGGGTCAAGGACGCGATGGCGGCCGGCCGGCCGCTGCCAATGGCCTTGCGCGAGCAGCGCGTGTGGGGCCACAAGGAGCGGCTGTTCGAGCGCGTCGTTCCCCGGATCAGCGCCCAGGCAGCCTCGGAGTTGCTGCTGGCGGCGCACCAGGTCGACGGCATCGTCAAAGGCCTGCGCTTACCGGACTGGCCTGCCGACGGCTGGCAGGCGCTGCACAGGCTCGCGATGATGCTGTGCCGCCACTGCGCCGTGCCACGCTGATTCGGGCAGTGCCAGGGCATGGGAAAATACCGCGATGAACCCGCCTGACCTGGCTTCGTACAGCCTCTGCCTGGGAGCGCAGGCGCGCGCCGCGTCGGCTGTCATGGCGCGTGCAACGACCGCCGCGCGCAACGCCTGCTTGCGCGCTTTGGCAGCCATGCTCCGGGGCGAGGTACCGGCGCTGCAAAGCGCCAATGACCGGGACATCGCGCGCGCCGTCAGCGCCGGGCTCGCGCCGCCACTGGTGGATCGGCTGCGGCTGGACGAACGCGCCATCGAGACGGTAGCGCAGGGCTGCGAGCAGCTCGCAGCGATGCCCGATGTGATGGGCGAAATCATCGGTATGCGCCAGCAACCCAGCGGCATTCGCGTCGGCCAGATGCGCGTGCCGATCGGTGTTTTTGCGATGGTCTTCGAAAGCCGCCCGAATGTGACGATCGAGGCTGCCAGCCTAGCGATCAAGAGCGGCAATGCCTGCATCCTGCGCGGCGGCTCGGAGGCGATCGAATCGAACAAGGCGCTCGCCGCGTTGGTGCAGCGCGCGCTACTGCAAGCCGGGCTGCCGGCCGACGGCGTGCAACTGGTACAGACGACCGACCGCGCCGTCGTCGGCCACCTGATCGCCATGCCGCAGTATGTGGACATGGCGATTCCACGCGGCGGCAAGGGGCTGATAGAACGCATCAGCCGCGACGCCAAGGTGCCGGTGCTCAAGCACCTGGACGGCAACTGCCATGTCTATGTCGACGATCCCTGCGACATGGCGATGGCAGTGCGGGTCGCCGACAACGCAAAGACGCAAAAATACAGCCCCTGCAACGCGAGCGAGAGCCTGCTCGTGGCGCGCGCGGCGGCGGCCGACTTTCTGCCGCGCATCGGCGCTATTTACGCGGCCAAGGGGGTCGAGATGCGGGTCTGCCCCGAGAGCCGCGCGCTGCTCGCCGGCGTCGGCGCTGCGCAGCTGCGCGACGCCACCGAACAGGACTGGGGCGAGGAATATCTGGCGGCGATCATCAGCATCAAGGTGGTCGCCGGGGTGGCTGAAGCCATCGCCCACGTCAACCGCTACGGCAGCCACCACACCGACGCGATCATCACCCGTGACCACCAGCATGCGCAGGCCTTTTTGCGCGAGGTCGATTCGGCCAGCGTGATGGTCAATGCGAGCACCCGCTTCGCCGACGGCTTCGAATACGGACTGGGGGCCGAAATCGGCATCAGCACCGACAAGTTCCACGCCCGTGGCCCGGTCGGCATCGAGGGGCTGACCTCGCTGAAGTATGTGGTGCTGGGCGACGGGGAAATCCGGGTCTAGACCACCGCCCGGGCCGTCCATGCGCATCCGGGACATGCTCACCTTTACCGCGCTGGTGCGGAACCGCCACTTCGGGCGCACCGCGCAGGAACTCAGTACCACCCAGCCCACCATCTCTTCGCGCCTGGCGGCGATCGAGGAGGAACTCGGCCACCGTCTGGTGCACCGCGTCGGTCATGATTTCCGACTCACCGCCGAGGGCGAGGAAGCCCTGCGGGTGTTCCAGAACGTGATTGACACGGTCGATGCACTGAAGAACACCCTCGACGAATTCAAGGTACGGGCCCCGGTGCTGTTGCGCATCGGCGCGATCGACTCGGTCATCTCGACCTGGATGCCGCATATGGTGGAGTCGCTGCACGCGTCCATGCCGACCCTGAAGATCGAACTCACCGTCGAGAGCACCAAGCGGCTGGTGCACGGCATGCACCGCGGCGAGTTCGATCTGATCTTCGCGGTCGATCCCGCGATCGGCGACAGCTTCCGCAGCTTTGTCAGTTATGTGCTTCAGATGGTCTGGGTCGGCTCGCCCAAGATCATCGACCCCGACCGCATGTACAGCGTCGACGACCTGTCGCGCATGCCGATCATCACCTTCCCGAAGAACGCGCCGCCGTACCGGCAGATCGCGCCCTATTTCCAGGACGAGAAAGTGCTGGCGTCCAAGCTGACCAGTTCCAACTCGATGTTCGCGATCATCAACCTGATCATCGACGGCTTCGGCGTCGCGGCCATTCCCTCGGCGATCATTCGGCGCGAGTTGCAGATGGGGCTGCTGCACCCGATCCGGGTGTCCAAGCACTTTCCTCCGCTGCCCATCATCGCCACCTACCAGTCCAGCACCCACCAGGGCATCATCCTGCACGTCGTGGACCAGGCGCAGAAAAGCGCCAGCAACTTCTGCGCCAGCGTCGACCCGGCCACCGCCTGGCTGGTCTAGGGAGTCGGCCCTCGGCGCTCTGCCGCGCGATAAGAAAATTTGATGGGCCGAATACCCATAGGACATCGCCGCCAGCGCGATACGGCCATAAACTGGTCAAATTCCCACCTAATAGGACTCCTCCACCATGGCCAAGACCAACAATAGCAAGAAGTTGTACCTGAAGTTCGTGGATGCCAACGTGCAAGGCATCATCACCATGTACTGGGAGCACGCGCCCGAGACCTGCAAGGCCCTGTGGGGCGCGCTGAAAAAGCCAATCCGCTGGGATGCCTCGCACGCCATGTTCTCCGGTCCCGAAATCATGATGGGCCTGCCCGACGAGGCACAGAACTTCGACCCGCGCAAGCTGCCGCCTGAGAACCAAACCGTTCAACCCGATCCGGGCGAACTGCTGTGGTTCTACCAGCCAAAGAATTTCTTCAAGAACGACCCGAGCGAGTTCTGGGAGATCGGCCTGTTCTATGACGCCGGCGGACGCACCTTTGGCCCCACCGGCTGGATTCCCTGCACCTACTGGGGCCGCATGACCGAAGGCCTGCCCGCGATCGCGGACCAGTGCCGCCTGATCCGCCGTGAGGGCGTTAAGACCGTCGAAATCGGTCGCCTCGCCTGATTTTTTACCGCAACTGAAGGAGCATTTCCATGAAAATCCGCTTTGACTTGACGGCCCTCGCCGCCACCACCCTGTCGTTGCTGGCCGGCACCGCGCTCGCACAGGACAAGACCCTGACGATCAACTCCTTCGGTGGCGCCTACGAGACGGCACACCGCAAGTGCGTCATCACCCCGTTCGAAAAGGAAACCGGCGCCACCACCCGGGTGGTCACAGCCTACTCGGCAGACGCCTTCGCGCAGGTCCGGGCCCAGAAGGCGGCGCCCCAGTTCGACGTGATCCACTTCTCGGGCGGCCAGGAGATTGTGGCCGCCTCCGAAGGCTTGCTGGCTGCGATCGACGCGGCCAAGGTACCGAACCTCGCCGATCTCTACCCGGTGGCCAAGGCCGGGCTGGCCAAGGGCGAGGGCCCGGTGTACTCCATCGCCGCCATCGGCCTGGTCTACAACAGCCAGTCCCTGCCCAAGGCGCCCACTAGCTGGAAGGACCTGCTGGACCCGAAGGTCAGCAACAAGCTGGTGCTGACCGACATCTCCAACGGCTACGGCATGCTGGGCTTCCTGATGATCAACCGGGTGGCCGGTGGCGACCTGAAGAATATCCAGCCCGGCCTGGACGCCGTCAAGAAGCTGCTGACCGGCGGTGCGATCGTCGTCACCACCTCGCCCGAGATCCAGCGCGAGTTCGCCCAGAACGGCGCCACCATCGCGCCCTACGCCTCCGACTACGCCTACACGCTGACCAAGGCCAATCTGCCGGTCAAGTTCGCGCAGGGGGTCGAGGGCACGCCGGCGAGTTTCATCACCGCCAACTTGGTGGCCAACCGCCCCAACCAGGCCCTGGCCCTGAAGTTCATCGACATGAGCCTGTCGGAAAGCGCCCAGGCCTGTTTTGCCAACGAGTTGCGTTATTCACCCACCAACGCCAAGGCCAAGCTGGCCCCGGACGTCGCCGCCACCGTGGCCTACGGTGCGGCCAGCATGCAGAACCTGTTCCGTTTCGACGCCCCCACGATCGAGGCCAACCGCGCCAGTTGGGTCGAGCGCTGGAGCAAGACGATTGCCCGTTGAACCCGCGCCGGCCTCAGGGGGCAGGCGGCGGTCATGAATGACCGTGCCGAAAACCTGCTGCTGGCGCTGCCGGGACTGGGCCTGCTGGTCCTGGCCTACTTTTTGCCCATCGGGCAGATGCTCTCCCTCAGCCTGTCGGGCCGCGACGGCCCCTCGCTGGAGCACTACACGCGCTTCCTGAGCGACCCGTTTTACCTTGGCGTGTTGTGGCGCACGGTGCGCCTGTCGCTGGTGATCACCCTGATCTGCGCCCTGCTGGGATTTCCGTTCGCCTACATCATGGCCCGCGTCGGTCCGCGTCTGCGCATGTGGCTGGTGGTGGCCGTCATCCTGCCGCTGATGACCAGCGTGGTGGTGCGCACCTTCGGCTGGATGGTGCTGCTCAGCCGCAACGGTCTGGTGTCGCAGTTCGTCCGCGACCTCGGCTGGGCCGAGCGCAACTTCCAGCTCATGCACACCGAGTCGGCGATCGTGATTGGCATGGTGCAGGTGCTGCTGCCCTTCATGACCCTGTCCATCCTGGGCGTTATCACCCGCATTGACCCCCGGCTTGAGGAGGCCGCCCGCACCATGGGCGGCAGCTTCCTGTCGACCCTGCGCAGCGTGGTCCTGCCCCTGTCCCTGCCGGGAATCGTGGCCGGCTCCCTGCTTGTCTTCACGCTGTCGGCGAGCTCCTTCGTCACGCCCAGCCTGATGGGCGGCGCGCGCATCCAGGTGCTGGCGGGATCGGTCTACAAATCGGTCACGCAGACGCTGGAGTGGCCCTTCGCGGCGGCGCAGGCGGTGATCCTGTTTGTCGGCGTCCTGCTGGTGCTCGTCCCCTACGTGAAGATGAACACGCCGAAACATGGTTAAGGCGATCCCGACTCCGGTCCGCATTCTGGCCACCGTGCTGGTGGTGCTGACGGTGCTCGTGTTGCTGGCGCCGCTGGCGGTGGTGGTGGGCGTGTCGTTCTCGCAAAGCGAATTCATCGCCTTTCCGCCGCAGGGCTGGAGCCTGCGCTGGTACCAGGAGGTCCTGGGCTCGGGGACTTACCTGGCATCGGCCGTGACGAGTCTGAAGATCGCCGTGCTGGTGACGCTGGCGGCCACCCTGGCGGGCGGTGCGGCAGCCGTGGCGCTGCACCGCGGCAAGCTGCCGTTCTCGGGCCTGATGGCGACCTTCTTCCTGTCGCCTCTGGTGCTGCCGACCATCATTTTCGCGATTGGCATGCTGATGTTCTGGAGCAAGGTCTTCGGGCAGATATCCGTCCTGACGCTGTGGCTCAGCCACACCGTGGTGGCCATGCCGTATGTGATCCGCACCACGCTGGCGGTGTTGTCCGAGTCCGACCCTTTTCTGGAGGAGGCCGCCGGCACCATGGGGGCCGGCCGGCTGCAGCGGCTGTGGTTCGTCGTGCTGCCGCAATGCATCCCCGGCCTGGGCGCGGGGGCCTTCTTCGCGTTCAACATCTCCTTTGACGAAGCCGTGTTGTCATTGTTCCTGCGCAAGCCCGACATGACCACCCTGCCGGTACAGATCTACGGCCAGCTAGAGTTCAGCCCCGATCCGTCGGTGGCGGCCGTCTCGGCCATCATGATCGCCTTTACGGTCCTGATGATCCTGGTGATCGACAAAATCCTAGGCCTCCAACGTTTCGCAAGGAGCTGAACCATGGCGAATGTCCGTCTGCACGCCATCCGCAAGTCCTTTGGCACCAACACCGTCATCGACGATGTGTCGCTGGACATCGCCTCGGGCGAATTTGTCAGCCTGCTCGGCGCCTCGGGCTGCGGTAAGACCACCTTGCTGCGCATCGTGGCGGGGCTGGAGAGCGTGAACTCGGGCAGCGTCGAGATCGACGGGCGGGTGGTCACCGACCTCCCGCCGGAACAGCGCGACATTGCAATGATGTTCCAGTCGTATGCGCTGCTACCGCACCTCAGCGTAGCGGAGAACGTGCGTTTTCCGCTACGCATGCGCCGCATTGGCGCGCGCCAGGAGCAGCAGGACAAGGTGAAGGCCGCGCTCGACACGGTCCAACTCGGGCACCTGGCCGAGCGCCGACCCGAGCAGTTGTCGGGCGGCCAGCAGCAGCGCGTGGCGCTGGCCCGCGCCATCGTGTCGCGTCCCAAGGTGCTGCTGCTCGACGAGCCGCTGTCCAATCTGGACGCGCGGCTGCGCGAAGACATGCAGGTCGAGCTGATGGACATCCACAAGCGCCTGGGTCTGACCACGATCTTCGTCACGCACGACCAGGAGGAAGCCCTCAGCCTGTCGAACCGCATCATCCTGTTCAACGGCGGACGGATAGAACAACAGGGCACACCGGCCGAGATCTACGCGCAGCCGGGCAGCGCGTTTGCATCCAGTTTCCTCGGCGCCGCCAACCTGGTTCCGGCGACCATCGCGCATGCGCCGGCAGCAGTGGCGGTCCTGGCGGATGGCCAGCGTCTCGCCCTTGCACGCGGCAGCACGGCGATCGGGCCCACCACACTGGCCCTGCGCCAGGAAGACCTGAGCCTGGGCGTGGCGGGCGGCGCCGGCTTGCAGGCACGGGTCCGCGCCCGGGTGTACCTGGGGTCGCGCAACCGGTATGTGCTGCAACTGGCCGGCATGGAGATTAAGGTGCTCGCCGCAAATGACCAGGTGTTCGCCGACGGTGACACCGTCACGCTGTCGATCGATCCCGGTCGCGTTCGCTGCCTGTCACGCTGACGGCGTGTCGCCGTCGATCGGCGGCCCCGCCCAGGGGGCCGCACTACGGGCCGCGAGCCGCCTGCAACTGGTCGCGCGTCTTGCGCGCCTCGGCGCGCGCCGCGGTGGCGAAGTGCTCAGAGGACGAGGCGTAAAGGATCGAGCGCGACGCATTCACCACGATGGGTGCGAGCGTGCGCCCGGCTTCGGCGCGCCAGCCGGCGCGCACCGTGGCCACGGGATCGCCGCCCTGGGCGCCGACGCCAGGAATCAACAGGGGAACGGTCGGCGCACGCTCGCGGACCCGCGCTATTTCCCCCGGGTAGGTGGCGCCCACCACCAGACCAAGCTGGCCATTGGTATTCCATGCGCCCTGGGCCAGGCTGGCGATGTGTTCATACAACAGTGGCTGACCGGGCACTGCGGCCAGGCGCTGGTTCTGCAGATCGTCGCCGCCGGCGTTGGAGGTGCGGCATAAGAGGAAAGCCCCCTTGCCCTCGC
Organism: uncultured beta proteobacterium; assembly: GCA_903885415.1. Classification (GTDB taxonomy): domain Bacteria; phylum Pseudomonadota; class Gammaproteobacteria; order Burkholderiales; family Burkholderiaceae_C; genus CAISIP01. Next base: position 15,528 of record CAISIP010000514.1, on the reverse strand, counting down.
GCTTGAGGTAAGGCTGCACCGAGTCGAAACCCATGAACGGCGACAGGGTCACGGCATCCGCGCCGTAACGCTCGAAGGCCTCAAGAGCGTATTGCTCGGCGGTGGCGCCGATGTCACCGCGCTTGGCGTCCAGAATCACCGGCACCTGCGGCGCTGCACTGCGGATATGGGCAATCAGGCGCTCGAGTTGGGGCTCGGCCCGGTGCGCTGCAAAGTAGGCGATCTGCGGCTTGAAAGCGATCACCAGGTCGGCGGTTGCGTCGACGATAGCCGCACAAAAATCGAATATCCGTCCCGCGTCGCCGGCCATGCCGGCTGGAAAGCGTGCCGGCTCGGGGTCTAGGCCCACGCACAACAGCGACTGGTTTTGGCGCTCTGCGCGCGCGAGCATGTCTATAAAGTTCATGGAAGCTTTCTGTCCACTTGGATTGTCAGGTTTCGCTTCGGCGCGCAAGGCCCTGGGCCAGGCACAGATCGGCCCAGGCCTTGGCCTTGTTTTCCTGCATGCGCAACAGATGCACCGGGTGATAGGTCACGACCACCGGCAGCCCCTGGTAGCGGTGAACCTGGCCACGCAGCCTGTCAAAGGGCTGCGCGGCCAGATCGGGCCCGCCCGCCTCCAGCAGCGACTGCGCTGCAAAGCGACCCATCGCCAGGATGAGCCTGGGCTGTACCAGCGCAATCTCGCGTTGCAGGTGCGCCGCACACAGGGCAAGCTCGTCGGGCTGCGGGTTGCGCACCTTGGCCGGTCGGCATTTGACGACGTTGCTCAGCCGCGCCCCCGCGCTGCCCATGCCGTCGCGAGCGACCCCAACGCTGCGCAACATGGCATCTAGCAGTTGGCCCGCCTGGGCCACAAATGGGGCACCCGCGCGCTCCTCGTTCTCGTCCGGCGGCTCGCCCACAACCAGCCAGTCTGCCTGCCGATGCACCGCCTCGGTTTGGAATACCGCTGCCTTTCGGCCGGCGCATAGTCCGCAGGCGGCGCATTCGCTGACAGCGCGCTGCAGCGCCTGCCAATCCGTCGCGCTGTCAGGCCTCGGGGTGCCGCGCTCGCCGGCAGGCTCCGAGGTCGGCAGCGTAGGCAGCGCCAAAGGCGGCTGCACCGGCGTGCTGTCGTTCCGGGTTGAGGCCGTGCCAAGCGCCGTTGCGCGCGCCACGGCCGGCGCTGCACCAGGCGCGTGCGCATCGGCAGCTGCGCCCGGGCCGGTCGCCAGCGGCGTCCAGACACGGACCTGCATTTCCTGCAGCATGGCACGCTGGCGCGCGTCGAGCGCGAGACCGCTTGGGGCTTGTCGGTTCATGGGCGTGGCCTCACAAGCGCAGGCTCATGACCACCGCGTCTTCGCGCTGGCCTTTGGCGGCGGGGTAGTAGTTCTTGCGCAAGCCAACGCGACGGTAGCCTTGGCGCTCGTAGACCCGCAGCGCGTGCAGGTGGCCCTTGCGCACTTCGAGCCAAAGCCACTGTGCGCCCTGTGCCCTGGCCCACAGCGTAAGCGCATCGAGCATCACCCGCGCCCAGCCCTGGCCCTGGTAATCCGGTGCCACCGTCAGATTGAGCAGGTGCACTTCTTCGACGCCTTTCATGGCTACGAAATAGCCCAGAACGCGATCCTGCGCGCACAGCAGCTGGGCCTGGTAGCCGGCCCGCAGCACGTCGCAAAAGTTCAGCCGTGTCCAGGGATGCGGGTAGGCCCGCTGCTCGATCAGCAGCACCTCGGCCAGACGGCTCTCTTGCATGGCCTCAAAACGGGCTTGGTCGCTCTGCAGGACGGCGCTCATGGACACGGCACTCTCAGCCCAGCAGCGCCGCCTTGGCGGCGGCACGCTCGGCGACAGTTTGCGCGACCTGGTCGCGGATATAGATGGGCAACGCCTGCTCCGGCCGAACGCCCTTTCCAGCGGCGAGCAGGGCTGGCGCGAGTCGCAGCATGGCGCCGGCGGTGGGCAGGGCCATCATGCGCGGCGCGTCAGGCGGCAGGCGTGCGCCATAGGCTTCAAAGACATTACCGGCCATTGCCCAGCCAGCATCGAGGGACACGCTTTCCGGTCGCCCCAGGCGGTCGGCGCCGCGCGACTCCCAGCGCTGGCCGTCGAAGGCGTAGCACGCGCTGTAAACCTCATCCATGCGCGCGTCCAGCAACGCCATCACCTGCAGCGGCACGCCAGGCAGCCCCTGATAGCGCGCCTCCTCGGCCACCGCCAGCAGCGTAGGGACCGGCAGCAGCACCAGCGTCTGGCCAGCGGGCATTTGGCGTGCGCGCGCGCCGAATGCCAGGCCCTGGGCGACCGCGCAGGCGGTGCGAAGACCGGTGAATGCGCCAGGGCCACGGCCAAAAGCGATCGCGTCCAGGTCACCCAGACGCAGCCCGGCCTGCGCCATCAGATCGAGGATCGCCGGCACCAGCGTGGCCGACGCCTGCGCGCCGCCAGCACCGCTGTGCTGCCACCGCCTTGGCACGCCAGCGACGGTGCTGCTGAGCGCGATCGACAGGGTGTCGGTACTGGTGTCGAAGGCAAGCAGGCGCATCGCGTTGCTCCTCAGCGCGCCGCGTCCGGCACCGCCAGCGCCGGTGCGACCGCAACGGCACGAACGCCAAAGAGGATTCCCACTGTCACCAGCAGTAGCCCGAGCAGCAGGTTCCAGGCCGGCGGTTCACCGAGGAACATCACGGCGGCAAAAGCCGACAGCCCCGGCACCAGCGCGGTGATCATCGTCGAGCGCACCGGCCCATAGTGCTGGATCATCTTGGTAAAGCTGATCCCGGCAACGACCACCGAAAGAACACCCTGCAGCAGCATCTGCAGCGCGACTTCGCCCAGCGGCGCGCGCAGAAAATTCCCACCGCCCTGCTGCGCGAGCAGCAGCGACCCGTACAGCGGCACATAGACAAAAAACGCGAAGGCCGTGATTGCCACCGTCGCGCGGACCGCGTCGAGCGCGTGGCGGCGCGCCAGCACGCTATAGACCGACCAGCACAGTGCGGCGACCATAAACAGCAGGTCACCGATCCAGATGTTGCCGCCGTCGAGCGCGTGCAGCAGGCTGCTGCCACCGACCAGGACATCGCCGACAACGATAAGCGCGAGCCCGATCGCGCGGCCCCGGGTGATACGGGTTCGCAGCATCCACGCCGCCAGCAAGGCGGTCCACAGCGGCAGGCTGCCCGGCAGCAGCACCGAGGCATGCATCGCAGGCGCATAGGCGAAGCCGTTGTAAGCAAACAACCCGTAGAGCAGGCCACCAAACAGGCCGGCGCCCACCGTCAGGCGCAGCGGCAGCGGCGAAAAACCGAACAGCGACGACGCGCCGATTCCCTGGGCCCGATCCTTGCGGACCAGCACAAAGCCCAAGGGCAACAAAATGGCGCTGGCGCCAAGGATGCGCGCCAGCACGATGTCAAAGGGGCCGAGCGCTCCGCCCCGCGTGGGATCGGCAGTGGCGCGCGAGATGACGATGAATGCGGTCCAGACAAGCACCGTGACCACCGCCGCCAGCAAGCCCGTGGCCCGCGGGGAAAACGACTTGAACAGGGGCATGGCACGATTATCGGCGCTGCCCGCACATGCCAGGCGGTAGACTTGCCCGATGCCGGTAGCGCCCCCTCGCCGTTTTCCTGGCTGCGCAGCAGGGCGCAGCGGGTTCGACGCTGTGCTGCTGCGCCTGCTGGCTTGGCTCCCTATCTGCCTGTCGACCTGGGTCGTGCCCGGGTTAACCGCTTGCGATGCGATGGCGCAACCCCTTCCAGCCGAGGTGGCGCTCGCGCTGCAACGGGCAAAATTGCCGCTCGACGCGGTCGCGATGCTGGTGGTGGATGCGCAGGGCGGGTCGCCAGCGCGGCTGAGTCACCGCGCGACGGTTGCGATGAACCCCGCGTCGGTGATGAAGCTGGTGACCACCTTTGCCGCACTCGACCTGTTGGGGCCGGCTTTTGTCTGGACGACGCCGGTCTACATCGACGGCAGCGTGCGCGACGGAACGCTGTTTGGCAACCTGGTCATTAAGGGGCAGGGCGACCCCAAGCTGGTCGTCGAGCGTCTGTGGATGCTGTTGCGCCGGGTACAGGGCCTGGGCATTCGAAGCATCCGCGGGGACATCATTCTGGACAACAGCGCCTTCGCGCTGGCGGAATCCGACCCCGGCCGCTTCGACGGCGAGGCGCTGCGGCCATACAACGCGACTCCCGACGCGCTGCTGCTGAACTACAAATCACTGGTCATGCGCTTTGTCCCGGACCGCAGCGCCAACGCAGCGCTGGTGCAGGCGGAGCCGCCGCTGGCGGGCGTCACGGTGCAGCCCAGCGTTGCGCTGTCGGGTGGCGACTGCAGCGACTACCGTGGCAGCTTGCGAGCCGACTTCTCTGACCCATTGCGGATTCGTTTTTCCGGCAGTTACCCGGCCAGTTGCCTGGAAAGGGTGTGGGCGGTGGCCTATGCCGAACCCAGAAGCTATGCTGCGCGCGCCGTCGAGGGCCTGTGGCTGGCGATGGGCGGCAAGCTGATCGGAGGGGTTCGCAGCGGCAGGGCCAATCCGGTAGCGGTCCCGGCGTTCGCGTTCGAGTCGCCGACACTGGCGGAGACGGTGCGCGACATCAACAAGTTCAGCAACAACGTGATGGCACAGCAGTTGTTCCTGACACTGAGCCTGTCGGCGCCGGCGCCGGCGGCAGGTAGGGCGCCCCCGCCCGTTGCCGCCGACGGTGCGCCCGTGCAGGTCGCCACGCTGGAGGCATCGCGCGACGTTCTTCGCCGCTGGTGGCAGGAGCGTCTGGGCGGCGACGATGCGCCGATCCTCGACAACGCCTCGGGTCTGTCGCGCGACGAACGTATCAGCGCGCAGGCACTGGCGCGGCTGCTGCAAACCGCCTACCGCTCTTCCCTGATGCCCGAGTTGATGTCCTCGCTGCCGATCGCCGGCGTGGACGGAACGCTGCGGCGCCAGCGCTCGCGTGCCAGCGGCAGCGCCCACCTGAAGACCGGCAGCCTGCGCGACGTGGTGTCGATCGCCGGCTATGTGCACGCGGCCAGCGGCAAACGCTATGTCATGGTGGCGATGGTCAACCATGCAAACGCCGAGGCAGCGCGGCCTGCGTTCGACGCGTTGCTGGACTGGGTGCTCAGGGAGGGCTGATGCGCGCGCCGGGCGATGCCCGGGCATACCGGTCCACTCAAGTCGGGCAGTTTCGTGTCGATGTCCAAACCGAGCGCAGGGCTCTGCCTGCGCGCGATTGGAAAGCCGATGAATTATCTCGTTGAGAAGATGCCACTGCTGAGCCAGGCGGAGCTGGCCCAATTGTTCGGGCCCGCGCCCAAGGCGCCGGCCACCGGCGTCGACGCCAGCTTCAGATACCGCAACGCCTTCATGCTGCTGGTGGTGATGGTGCACGTCGTTCGCCTGCTATTTTTCCCGGATCAGATTTACACGCCCTTTGATCTGTCCGCAGCGGCGATGGATCAGTTGCCGCAGTATTTCCAGTACCGTGGACTCTATGTTTTGCTCGTCGCGGCGGTGTACTGCTACAGCTACACGAAGGACTGGTATTTTGATCGGGTCGCACTGGTGGTCTTTGCGATGGCAAGCTCATCGCTGAGCGCCGATTTTTTCAATATCTACGCTTTCATCCACAGCCCCATACCCGCCGCCACCCTGTTCTTCATCTTGGTCCGGGTTGCGGTGATCGCCTGCCTGCTGGTCAACGCGATACGCGCCAGCCGCGCTCCGGCCAGGCCATGCTCGGTTTTTTCCTGAGCGCATTGCGTCGACGCCCATAGAAAAAGGCCCTGTCGACAGACAGGGCCTTTGGCACGCCCGATTCAGCGCTTAGCCGCCAGATTCCGGGCTACCGGAATCCGAGCCGCGATCAACGCTTCTTGGTGGCGGTCTTGGCAGCACTCACGGCATTGGCCGAGACGGCGTTGAAGTTGCTCTCGGCGACTTCGCTGGCCTGCTTCACCGCTTTTTGCACCGACTCGATGGCATTGTTGGCTGCAGCGACGGCGCTCTTCATCACCGCCACAGCAGCCTCAGAGCCGGCAGGCGCGTTCTTCGACGCGTTGTCGATCAGGCCCATGACGCTTTTTTGTGTATCAGCGGCCTGCTCCTCAATCGCCTTCACCAGTTCAGCGCTGGAGCCGGTGGCTATGTCGTACAGGTGGCGGCTGTAGGCAGCGGTCTTTTCGGACAGCGGCTGTACAAAACCGGATTGCAGGGCCATGACTTCCTGCGCGTCCTTGGCGCTCATCACGGCTTTTGCATGATCGCCAATTTCCGTCAGGGCGGCCTTGGAGGCGGTCAGGTTCAGTTCCACCATTTTCTCAACGCCTTCAAAGGCCTTGTAGGTGAGACCCAAAAGGGTTTCGAAATTGGCTTTTTGCGATGCCATGGCTTGTTCGACTGTCAGCATGTGGGTTTCTCCAGTAAGGGTCATGAGGTTGCCAGGGTGGCTAACGGGTTTCTGCTGCGTAGGCCCCGGCCCCCCGATAATGTTGCACTGCAGCATGGATGAATTGTAAGGCGGCTGCGGGCCTGCGCAAGTGTTTTTTGCTGCGTTGCAGCAATTTAGAGGCGCGCTCCTAAATCTTCCGCCGCAAGCCGGTCACGCTGCGGCCGGCCAGGGCCTCCGGTGGACCCGCCGAGCGAGGTTCAGACGGCGGCGCGATGCAGGCGGTCGCGCACCGCGTCCCAATCGGGGGTAGCGGGGGGCGTCTCGACCCAGACCTGCGCGCAGCCGCTGTCATCGCAGCGGCGCAGGGTGGCGAAAAGCTGTTGCGCCGTCGCAACGGCGTCTTGCGGCATCTCCAGCACCAACACCTGCGCAGGCACCGTCCGCATGGCCGAGCGCGCGTACACCGCGATCCGCTGCAGCACGCCGCCGGCCGGCCCCTGTGCCTGCAACCCGTCAAGCGCCATTTGCAGCGCCTTGGCGTCCATCAGCCGCAGTCGGGCACGGGGGGGCGTAATGCGCCGCCAGCGTACCGGCGGCCCGCGGCGCACCCTGCTGCAGCGCCTGGCCCTGCTCACGCGTCAGCACTGGCTGGCCGCAGGCGACTTCGAGTTGCGCCGGCCCGATGGCGCCCGGGCGCAGCAGCACCGGCACGCCGCGGCTGCAGTCGACAATGGTCGACTCGATGCCTACCCGACAGGCGCCGCCGTCCAGAATCAGCAGGCGGTCGCCAAACTCTGAACGCACATGCGCCGCCGTGGTCGGGCTGACGCGCCCGAACTGGTTTGCGCTGGGGCCAGCCAGGCCCATCACGCCCAGCGTTCGGCAGGCGCGTAGCAGTTGCTGGGCCACCGGATGGTCCGGACAGCGCAGTCCGATCGAATCCTGACCCCCCGCTGCCAAACTGCCGACGCCGGCACGCCGGGGCAGAATCAGCGTCAGCGGCCCAGGCCAAAAAGCCTGCATCAGACGCTGCGCGAAGTCGGGGACAGCGCGCGCAAAGTGCGCCACCGCGGCGCGGCCGCGCTGCGCGTCGTCCACATGCACGATCAGCGGATGGTCGCTGGGTCGTCCTTTGGCAGTAAAAATCTTCTCGACGGCCCGGTCGTTACCAGCGTCGGCGCCGAGTCCATAGACGGTTTCGGTCGGGAAGGCAAGCAGTTCGCCCGCCGCCAGCGCCACAGCGGCAGCGTGGATGGCGGCATCACTGAGCCCGTCGAGCAGCATGCGAGCGCTAGTCCGGCGTGATGCCGAGCAAGGCCGCCGCCTGCGTAGCCGTCGCCCGCACCCGGGCCTCATCGGCACCGGTCAGCGTCAGGTGGCCCATCTTGCGGGCGCGGACCGCCTTCAATTTGCCGTACAAATGCAGGTGGGCCCCCGGCAGCGCAAGCACCGCCGGCCAGTCGGGGGTGCACGCAGCACCGCATCCGCCTTGGCCATCAAACCAGAGGTCCCCCATCAGGTTGAGCATGATCGCCGGGCTGTGCTGGCGCGGTTGGCACAGCGGCAAGCCGGCCAGGGTTCGGACCTGCAAGTCAAACTGCGACTGATCGCAGGCGTCGATCGTGTAATGGCCGCTGTTGTGCGGACGCGGCGCTATCTCGTTGACCAGCAGCGCGGGCCGCCCCTGCGCGCAGCGAACCACAAAAAACTCGACGCACAGCACGCCCACATAGTCCAGGCCCTGGGCGACCGCGCGCGCTGCGGCGACAGCCCGCGCCTCCAGTTCGGGCGGCAGCCTCCCCGCGATCACCTCGGTCCTGACCAGGATGCCGTCGCGGTGCAGGTTGTACTGGAGCGGGAAATGCACCATGGCGCCGTCCCAGCCGCGCCCGACGAGGACCGAGCACTCGGCCTCGAGCGCAAGCTGCTGCTCCAGCACGCAGCTTGTGCGGCCCAGGTCGGCCCAGGCGGTGGCGAGTTCGGCGCGGTCGCGAACGCGCCGCTGCCCCTTGCCGTCGTAACCCAGGCGCGCGGTCTTCAGGATTCCCGGCAGCAGCGCAGCGCTGGCTGCCTCCAGGTCCTGCTCGCTGTCGATCACTGCGTAGGGTGCGCAGGCAACGCCACAGCGCTGAAAATGTGCTTTTTCCAGCCGACGATCCTGTGCAATCGCCAGCGCTTGCGCGGCCGGCGCCACCGGCCGGTGCTCGGCCAGCGCCTGCATCGCCGGCGCGGGAATGTTTTCAAATTCGGTCGTGATCGCACCGCACAGCTGGCGCATCGTGCCCAGGCCCTTTGGATCCAGGTAATCGGTTTGCACATGGTGGTGGCTGATCAGCCCGGCGGGACTTTCCGGGTCGGGGTCCAACACCGCGGTGCGGTAACCCATGCGCTGCGCTGCGTGCACGAACATGCGGCCGAGCTGCCCGCCGCCCATCACGCCCAGCGTTCCCGCAGGACCGGCGGAACCCGGAACGATGCTCGGCTTGTGCGCGCCGGCTTGCACGCTCAGCTGCCGATACCGTATGTCGGCGGAACACGCATCGCGCGCGCGGCCTGTGTCTGCGCCTGCCGAAACGCGTCGAGTTGCGCACACAGCGCCGAATCCCAATTGGCCAGCAGCGAAATCGCAAACAGGGCTGCGTTGGCTGCGCCTGCCGCGCCGATCGCAAAGGTGGCAACCGGGATGCCCCTGGGCATCTGCACGATGCTGTGCAGCGAGTCGACCCCGGCGAGGTGTTTGCTGGCGACCGGAACACCGAGCACCGGCAAGCTGGTCTTGGCAGCCAGCATGCCGGGCAGATGCGCCGCGCCGCCGGCGCCGGCAATGATCGCCTTGAGTCCGCGCGCGCGCGCCTGATGCGCATAATCGAACATATCGTCGGGCATCCGGTGTGCCGAAAGCACACGACTTTCATGGGCGACGCCAAACTGTTGGAGAATCTGCACTGCGTGCTGCATGGTGTCCCAGTCGGAACTGGAACCCATGACAACGCCGATTTGAATATTCATGGCGGTAGAAAAACAGGGCTTGCCGGCAGCCGGAAGCGAATGCCTGCGGTCTGTCCCGTGATTTTAGTCAGTCTCCCCCCTTAGCCCTGGTATATCCCAATGATTAACGTTAGCGCAGAAAATTTTCAATCCGAAGTCATCGAGGCTTCTGCCACGACGCCGGTACTGGTCGACTTCTGGGCCCCCTGGTGCGGCCCGTGCAAGGTGATCGGCCCCTTGCTGGAAAAGGTCGAGGCGCAATACGCCGGGCGCTTCAAGCTGGTCAAGATCGACTCCGACCAGGAGCAGGAACTCAGCCAGGCTTTCGGAATCCGCAGCATACCGACTTGCGTGCTGATGATCGACGGCAAACCGGTCGACGGCTTCATGGGGGCGGTTCCCGAGAGCCAGCTCAAGGCATTCCTCGACAAGCACCTGCCCGAGGCCGATGTGCTGGAGGCCGAGGTCACGGGGGTTGCGCTGTCGGACGCGCCGGCAGAGGACGACCCTGCAGCCGTTCACGAGGCGCTGCACCAAGCCCTACTCAAGAACCCCGACAGCGATGACGCGCGCTTCGCCTACGTGAAACTGCTGTTGCAAGAAGGCCGCAACGCCGAGGCCAAGACAGCCTTCGCGCCGGCGGCGGCCAAGGCCGCACAAGTGCGCCAACTCAACGCGCTGCAGCGATGGATGGCGGCGCTTGAGTGTTCCAGCGCTGCGGGCGAGCCGGCGGCCGCCATGGCCGGATTTGACGCCGCCATCGCCGCCAACCGGCGCGACTTCGACGCGCGCTTCGGCAAAGCGCAGCTGCTGATGGCGGGCCAGTTGTGGAGCCAGGCGATGGACGAACTGCTCGAGATCTTGATGCGCGACAAGGGCTGGAGCGAGGAGCTGGCGCGCAAGACCTTCATTGCAATTCTGGACATCATCGAGCCGCCGAAGGTCAAGGTCGCCGACGGCCAGATTCCACCCGCCGACCCGGTGGTCGCGACCTACCGCAGGCGGCTAAGCAGCGTGGTGCTGAGCTAGGCGGCGAGTCGCTGCAACGCTTCGCGGTAGCGGGCGGCGGTCTGCACGAGGACTTCGGCCGGCACCTGCGGCGCCGGCGGACGCTTGTTCCAGGGCGCTCCGTCGATGCGTAGTTGTTCGAGCCAGTCGCGCACAAACTGTTTGTCGTAGCTCGGCGGGTTGCCGCCCTCAGCATAGCTTTCGACCGGCCAAAAACGCGAAGAGTCTGGCGTCAGCACCTCGTCCATCAGCAGCATCGTCCCATCAGCGTCTAGGCCGAACTCGAATTTGGTGTCGGCGATGATGATGCCGCGTGCGGCGGCTATGTCGGCGCCGGCCCGATACAGCGCGATGCTGGTGTCGCGCATCCGGGTGGCGAGTTCGGTACCCAGCAGCTCGACCGTGCGCCCAAAACTGATGTTCTCGTCGTGCTCGCCCGCCGCCGCCTTGGCGGCTGGCGTGTAGATAGGCTGCGGCAGCTTCGACGCGTTCTTAAGCCCCGGCGGCAGTGCAACGCCGCAAACCGACCCGCTGTGCTGGTATTCTTTCCAGCCGCTGCCGGCAAGATAGCCGCGCACCACCGCTTCGACCGGCAGCGGACGCAGGCGCTTGACCAGCATTGAACGGCCACGCACCTGCTCCACCTCGTCCGCGCGCACAGCGCTTTCGGGCGCGTCGCCGGTCAGGTGGTTGGGACAGATCGCTGCCAGCTTATCGAACCAGAAAAGCGCCATCTGCGTCAACAGCACGCCCTTGCCCGCAACCGGCTGATCGAGCACCACGTCGAAAGCGCTCAGGCGGTCGCTGGCGACCATCAGAATGCGGTCGTCGCCTACCGCATAGTTGTCGCGCACCTTGCCGCGCGCCAGTAGCGGCAGCGAGCGGATGGAAGATCGGTGCAGTGCGGGAGTTGCTGGTGGCATGGGCGGATTTTAGGGCTTGCTACTGCTCCACAGGCCCTTCCCACACCGGCCCTTTTCAATGCACGGTCTGGTCGAGTTCTCCGCGCGCGTACTGGCTGGCTACCAGTTGCAGGCTGTGGCCCTTGACCTTGCTCCCCTGCCCTTCGCAGCCGAATTGCAGATAGCGCTGCTTGCAGATCTGCTTGGCGGCCTCGCGCGCGGGCTTGAGCCAGTCGCGCGGATCGAACTTGTCCGGGTTCTGCGCCATGTACTTGCGAACGGCGGCGGTCATGGCGAGTCGGATATCGGTGTCGATGTTGATCTTACGCACGCCGAACTGAATCGCCTTTTGAATCTCTTCCACCGGAACCCCGTAGGTTTCCTTCATGTCGCCGCCGTACTCGCGAATGATCGCCAGCAGGTCCTGCGGAACCGACGACGACCCGTGCATCACCAGATGCGTATTGGGTAGCCTACGGTTGATCTCCTTGATGCGCTCAATGGCCAGTATGTCGCCGGTGGGCTTGCGCGTGAACTTGTAAGCGCCGTGGCTGGTTCCGATGGCGATCGCCAATGCGTCGAGTTGCGTGCGCCGAACGAAGTCAGCCGCCTGCTCCGGATCGGTCAGGAGTTGCTCCATCGTCATCGTCGCGTCGGTGCCATGGCCATCTTCCTTGTCGCCCCGCATCGTCTCCAGCGAGCCCAGGCAACCGAGTTCGCCCTCGACCGTCACGCCGGTCGCGTGCGCCATATCGACCACCTTGCGCGTCACCTCGATGTTGTACTCATAGCTGGCGATGGTCTTGCCGTCAGCCATCAGCGAGCCGTCCATCATCACCGAGCTGAAGCCCAGGTTGATCGCGCCCTGACAAACGTCGGGGCTCTGGCCGTGGTCCTGGTGCATCACCAGCGGAATCCGGGGATAGGTCTCGATCGCCGCAGCGATCAAATGCTTGATGAAGGCCTCGCCAGCGTATTTCCGCGCACCGGCGCTGGCTTGCAGGATCACCGGAGCACCGACCTCGTCGGCCGCCGCCATGACGGCCTGCACCTGCTCCAGGTTGTTGACGTTGAAAGCGGGAATGCCGTAGCCGTTGAGCGCTGCATGGTCCAGCAGTTCGCGCATTGAAACAAGTGCCATGGTGTCGATCTCCAGTCTTGGGGGGTGTCGCCGAAGGGCTCCGCGCGAGCTGCGGGCGTCGCCGGGAAGTGGCGGATTTTACTGCGCGCGGGTGCTTCTGCACAGGCTGCAAGCGCTCGGGGGCGGCGCGTGTATCCTCAGGCTTTTGCCAATTACGGCAATTGTTTGCAAGTCAGCATCGCAGCACTTGCTACCGAATATGGTCGATATCCAGCACAAGAAGCATTCCAGGCGCTCCGCAAGGGCTTGCCCGTCCACCACGCGATGAGCGGCGTTGCACGCGAGTTGCGGCCCTCCATCAGCTGCGTGGTTCCGGCCTTCAACGAGGCGGCCAACCTCGGTCCGCTGCTGGTGGCGTTGACCGCCCAACTCGCGAGTCTGAGCGATCGCTGGGAGGTGATCGTGGTCGACGACGGCAGTCGCGACGCCAGCGCCGCTGCGATGGCGCCCTGGCTTAGCCGCCCCGGGGTGCGCTATGTGCGACTGTCGCGTAACTTCGGCAAGGAGGCGGCGTTGACCGCGGGAATCGACCGTGCCACCGGCGCCGTGGTGCTGCTGATGGACGCCGACCTGCAGCACCCTGCTTCCCTAATTCCCCAAATGCTCGCCGCCTGGGCCGATGGCGCCGACATGGTGTGCGCTGCGCGTGCATCGCGCGCCGACGAAGGCCTGTTCAAGCGGGTCGGCACCGCGGCTTTCTATGCGCTCGTCAACCGCGATCCGCTGGTAAAGATACCCGTCGACGCGGGCGATTTCAGACTGATGGACCGGCGGGTTGTCGACGCGCTCAAGTCGCTGCCGGAGCGCAACCGCTTCATGAAGGGCCTGTACGCGTGGGTCGGTTTTCACAACGTCGTCATCCCGTACACGCCCCTTCCGAGACTCAGCGGCGGCACCCGTTTTTCCAAACGTCGCTTGCTCAGCCTCGCATTCACGGGGGTAACGGCCTTCACCAACACGCCGCTGCGCTGGTGGAGTGCCCTGGGAACCTCGATCGCACTGGCAGCGCTGGGCTATGGCGGCTGGATCGTCGTCGAATATTGGCTCTACGGGGTCGAGGTTCCGGGCTGGGCCACGGTGGTCGCCGGCACCATGTTTCTGAGCGGCGTGCAACTGCTGTCGATCGGCATCCTGGGCGAATACATCGGGCGGATATTCGACGAAGTGAAGCAACGACCCATCTACATCGTATCCAGGGAAGCCGGCGAAGCCATGACCGCCTTGCCCGGCGACCCGCGGCAATGACGGCAGCGCCAGCGCGCGCGCAGCGCATGCTGGCGCTGTGTGCCGATGACTTCGGTCTGGCGCCGGGCATCTCGCAGGCTATCGCGGCGCTGGCGCGCGCGCAGCGACTGAGCGCGCTGTCGTGCATCACCAACAGTGCGAGCTGGGCCCGCGCTGCGCCCCTGCTGCACGGGCTGCCCGCGTCGGTGGAGGTCGGACTGCACATCAACCTCAGCGAAGGTCTGCCGCTGAGCGCGAGCCTGGCGAAGATCTGGCCACGCCTGCCCGGTCTGGGCGAACTGCTGGCGCGCTCGCACATGGGCCTGCTGCCCATGGACCCGCTGCGCGACGAGGTCCGGGCGCAGCTTGACGCTTTTCGTGCCGCCACCGGTGCCGATCCGGTGCACCTAGACGGTCACCAGCATGTTCACCAGTTTCCAGGGCTGCGAAGCCTGATCCTGCAACTGGCTGGCGGCATGGCGCGGGCGCCCGCGCTGCGCTGCTGCGCCCGCACGCCCGGCATCGGTTTCGGGCTCAAGCGCTGGCTGATCCGCCACACCGGCGCGCAGGCCCTGCGGCGTGAGTTGCTGGGAGGCGGGCTGGCGCATAACCCGGTGCTACTGGGCGTTTATGACTTTCGCGCGCCAGACTACCGGCGCCTGTTTCGCGGCTGGCTGGACGCCACGCCAAACCATGGGGCACTGCTCTTCTGCCACCCCGGCCAGGCGCTGGCCGGCGAGCCGCACGACGCGATAGCCCAGGCGCGCCAACGCGAACTGTCCTACCTGCAAAGCGACGCCCTGATGGAGGATCTGGCCCAGGCCGAGGTCCGGCTCGGACCCGTCTGGCAGACAGCCGCCGGGCACTGATCAGCCAAAGGTCCAGCCCCGGTTGAGCGCGAAAGTCAGCAGCAGCATCAGGATGGTGGCGATGGCCTGCGCCGCCAGATAGTGCAGCCCCAGCCACACGCCAACAGCGACGACGCCCATTCCGACGACGGCCCCGAGCAACGCGGTCGCCTGAAAACGCGGCCATGAAGCGCTCGGCGCACCCCGGTGCGCGAAGGTAAAGCGCCGGTTGCCCAGATAGGCGAGCTGCGCTCCGGCCGCGGCACCAAAGCCCGATGCCCACCACGGCTGCCAGCCGCCGACTTCAACGCACAGCACCAGCAGCAGGTAATGCAAGGCCGTGGCGGCTGCGCCGACTGCAGCGTAGCGGGCAAGCTGCAACAGGCTGTGCATCGCCCCGCTCACCCTGGGCATGGCCGGCCGGGGGCGCGCCACAATTCCGTCTGCGCGTCGGCGAAAGCAAGCGTGGCACCCGCCAAAACGCTCACCTGCGCTGCCGCATGCGGACCCGTCACAAACCAAACGGTCGCCTGATCGCACAGCAGCGCATCGAGTCGGTCCCGCGGTCGCAGCAATGCGGCGCCGCGCGGCGGGTCGAAGCGGGCCGCGTCGAACAACTCTTTGCGCCAGTTGTCGCGCGCTGGCAGCGCCGGATCGTCCCAATCGCTGGCGACGAGCACCGGTTCGCGCAGACCCGCGTAAAAGGGCAGGTCGGAGAAATACGCGTCGACCATCACCACCCGGTCTGCCGGGCCGATGCGCTGCGCCAGGGCCATCGCAGCGCCCAAGTTAGACTTCGGCGCCCGCCATGCCAGCGCGACCACCAGCGCCACGCACAGCGGCGCGGCGAGGGCCAGCACGCCCAGCCAGACCCGCTCACGCCCGGCGCCGATGGCAAGCGCCAACAGCGCGCACAAGGGGGCGGTCGCAGGCAGCACATAGCCCACCACCTGGGAGCTTGGCAGCGAGAAGAAGCCGACGACGGCAACAATCCCCCAGAGGTAGAACAGGCTGCGGTCATCGCGCGCCCC
>CAISIP010000513.1 GCA_903885415.1 uncultured beta proteobacterium | reverse complement strand
GGCAGCTGCCTTGCTGCGTAGGGGCGTTAACCCGTCGCGACTCGACGCCCCTGCGCCCGACAGCGCCCAGTTCGATTCCGAGGCTTTGTGGCAAGTCGTTGGTGGGTGCGTGCGTGCAGGGGAGCGGGTGTTGGTCGTTCGCGGTCGGGATGACCCGGCGCGGCTGGCGGATCGCGGCACGCGGTCGTCTGACGACGTGGGCAGCGGCCGCGACTGGCTGGCGCAAAGCCTTCGGGCCGCTGGTGTGCAGGTGGATTTCCTGGTCGCTTACTGCCGCTGCGCCCCGGTGCTCGAACCGCCACAGCGCGCGCTGGCATTGCAGGCCGCCAGCGACGGCTCGTTGTGGCTTTTTAGCAGTGCACAGGCGCTGGCCAATCTGATGGCGCGCATGCCGGATCAGGACTGGAGCCGCGCGCGCGCGCTGGCGACGCATCCGCGCATCGCGCAGGCCGCGCGAGACGCCGGCTTTTCTGTTGTAAGCGAGTCACGGCCGGGCATGGACGATCTGGTCGCGTCGATAGAATCGACTAGATGAGCAGCGACCCGCCTGAACCGAAAACAGTCGAAGTCGGCGCCGGTCCAGGCCATTCCAGCGCAAGCGCGGTGGTGCGCAAGCCTCTGTTGACCGTCGCGCGCTTAGGACTTGCGCTGGCGGCGCTCTCGCTGGCGGCAAGTGCCACCCTTTGGCAGCGACTTTCGGCGGCGCGTGAACAGCTTGCCAGGCAGACCACCGACTCTGCCCTGCAGGCGCTCGAGGCTCGGGCGATGGCCAAACAGGCGCAGGAACAGGCGCTTGAAACCGCGGCCCGATTGGCGGTTTCGGAACTCAGGCTCAGCGAAGTGGCGATGCAAAGAAGCCAGCTGGAAGAATTGATGCAAAGTCTGTCGCGCTCGCGCGATGAGAACCTGGTGGTCGACATCGAATCGTCGCTGCGACTCGCGCAGCAACAGTCACAACTCACCGGCAGCGTGGAGCCGCTGGTCGCCGCACTCAAGAGCGCCGACCTGAGGGTGACGCGGGCCGCGCAGCCCAGACTGGCGCAATTGCAGCGCGCGATCGCGCGCGACATCAGCCGCGTGGGTGCGACGGTGGTTTCCGATACCCCCTCGCTGCTGGCACGCATCGACGAACTGCTGCGCATGGCCGACGAACTGGTGCTGTCCAATGCGGTCGCGCCGGTCAACGCCAGCGGTATGCTGGTTCGACCCGATAGCGAAAGCGCAACGCGTTGGTGGCAGCGCGCACTGGAACTGGTCGGCGACGAGTTGCGCAATCTGTTGCGCGTCAGCCGTGTCGAGCAGCCCGAAGCCGTTTTGCTATCGCCCGAACAATCCTTCTTCGTGCGCGAGAACCTCAAGCTCAAACTGCTGAACGCACGACTGGGGCTGCTGGCACGTCAGCTTGACTCGGCGCGCGCGGATCTGGCTTCGGCTGCCGCGACCTTGTACAAGTATTTTGACCCGGCGGCGCGCAAGACCCAGGCGGCGGCCAGTCTGCTGCAGCAGGTGCAGGGCCAGATGAAGACGCTGGAGCTGCCGCGCATAGACGATACGCTGGCGGCGCTCACCACGGCGGCGGCCGGACGCTAAAGGGCGGCAGGTATGCGTACCGCGCTGTGGTTATTGGCCCTGTTCGGCGTCGCCGCTGCCGTGGCGCTGTTTGCCGGCAACAACCCGGGTTCGGTCACCCTGTTTTGGCCACCGTACCGGATTGACCTGTCGCTCAATTTTGTCCTGCTTCTGGCGACACTCGCGTTCTTGACGCTGCACCTTGCGCTGCGCGCACTGGCGGCCTTTTTGGCGCTGCCGCACCAGGCCCGCGTATGGCGGCTGCGCCAGCGCGAGCGCAGTCTGCAGGTGGATTTGCTCGACGCCTATTCCCAACTCGCGGCCGGGCGCTTTGTGCGCGCCAACAAGTCGGCGGATTCGGTTCTGGTCCAACTCGCTGCGATCGAAACTGGCGGCGAGTCGCTGGTATACGCCCCTCGCCTGCGGGCGGTATCGCACCTGATTGCCGCCGAAGCAGCGCATGCGCTGCAGGACCATGTACTGCGCGAACAACATTACCGGCAGGCGCTTGCGCAGGCCTCTCTTTGCGGCACACCGGAAACCCGCGAGGGCGTCCAGTTGCGCGCTGCCCGCTGGGCGCTCGACCGGGGTGACGCCGCGGAGGCCTTGCACACGCTAGACACGATGGCCCAGGGCGCGTCACGCAGGACGCTTGCGCTGCGGCTGCGACTTAAGGCGGCGCGGCGTGCCGGCCGAACCCTGCTGGCTTTGGAGACGGCGCGCCTGCTCGCCAAGCACAAGGCCTTGTCCGATGCCGCCGCGCAGGGCGTACTGCGCGGTCTGGCGGTGGCGTTGGTCGATGGCGCGCACGATACCGACCAGCTGCAACGGGCCTGGTCCCAGCTCGATAGCGTCGAGCGATCGATTCCCGAGGTGGCGGTCAGGGCTGCAGAGCGGCTCCTTACGCTGGGCGGCGACCCGGCCCAGTGTCGCAAGTGGCTGTTGCCAGTCTGGGAGCAGATGCTGTCGCGCCCGGACGCCCTGAGCCCTCAGCAACGGATTGACGTGGTGCGGGCCTTGGAGCGCGGATTTTCCGGCAGCGCCGGCGCTGCCGACTTGCAGTGGTTGGCGAGAATTGAGTCCGCGCAGTTGCAGATGCCGGGTGACGCGCTGCTGCAGTACCTGGCCGGCGTCAGCTGCATGCGCCTGCAGCTATGGGGCAAGGCGCGTCAATTGCTCACCCATTGCCTGTCGCGGGTTCCCGATGCCGGTCTGCGCAGCAATGCCTGGCGTCTGCTCGCCGAATTGGCGCAGCAGCAAGGCGAGGTTGACGCCGCCACCGACGCCTGGCGCAACGCCGCCAAGATCGGCGCCTGAATCACGACAGCCGGCAGGAGGGCCGGCTACGCATGAACAAGGGGCGGGGCAATCGCTTGCCCCGCCCTTTTCAGGGGGCTGGCTGCTCGAAGGGTAGCCGCATGTCGCGCAAGTCGCGTTTGGTTTCGACCAGTACCAAGGGCCCTTCGTCCATCGCCACCGCGGGTGGGCGCTCGCGCGGCACATGCATCGCCTTGGGTTCTGCCGCTATGGCCGCCAGCGCCGCGTTGATCTTCGCGGTGTCTGAGTTGACCCAGTTCAGGCCGCTGCTGTGCGCCACCTGAGCCAGTTCATCAACGGCCAGTACGAAGGGCTGAACCTTGGGTAGAACGGCGGCGCTCGGCTCCGCAGCGGCGGTCGGGGCCGGTGCAAGCGCGCTCACCGCGATGCTCTCTGCGACCCGTTCTGGCTGCTGCGCTGCTGGGGTTGCTTGCGCTGCCTCTTGAACCGGCGCATGGGAAAAACCTTCCAGCGGCTGTTGGCCAGCTTGCGAGCGATCCTGCTGCGCATCGTCGGTGCCTCGCGCCCCGCGCTCGCGGCGAGGACCACGCTCGCGGGCGTCCCGTGGGCGCCTTTCGCGGGCATCGGCGCTTTCGGTCGGTTCGGCGGCCGGACCTGTTCCCTCGGACTGGTGGGTGTTGCCGGCAGCGGCAGCAGCGGCGCGGGCCGCGTATACGCTTTCGGTCACCGGTGCCTCGGAGTTCGTGGTCTCGCCCACCGGCAGTTCCTGGCGCGGCCTGCGCTCGGTGCGGCGTGGCCCACGGCCCGCCTCACGCGCCTCGCGTTCTTCGCGGTTATCGGCCCCAGCCGCCGTGCCGCCGTCGGAAGTGGCCTCACCGCGTTCGCCGCTGTCAGGACGCTCAGCGCCACGGCCACGGCCACGGCCACCGCGTTCTCCACTGCGTGGTGGGCGATCGCCGCGCGACTCAGGCCTTGATGCGTCGGCGCCCGTGGCGCCATCGGTTCCCGGCGCTACCGACGATCCAGCGTGGCCCCCCGTCTGGTTTGCGTCGGCGTCGATCCGCTCGCGTTGCCCCGGTGCGGGTCGGTCTACACGCTCGCCGCGACCGCCGCGACCACCGCGACCGCCACGACTGCGCCCTTCACCGCGACCGCCGTCACGGCCTTCACCGCGTGCGCCTTCGCGTCCCTCGGGGCGACGCGCGTCGCGTGCCGGGCGGCCATCTGCGGGCTCGTCGCGCTTTGCAGCCTCGCCTGGCCTGGCCGGCACGGGCGCTGGCGACGAAGCGCCAAACAGGCCCTTCACCCAGCCGAAGAAGCCCCTTTCAGCAGAAGCCGAAGGCGGCGTTGGCGCCACGGTAGCGGGAGCCGGACTGGCCGCCGGAGCGACCCTGGTGGCCTCGGGGCGCGGCGCTGCAGCAGGCGCAGGCGCATCTGGCAGCACGCCCTTGATGATCGGCGTCTGCTTGTTCGTCGGTTCCTGCGATCGGCGCGTCACCGAGGTCGGGTCTTCCACTTCGTCGGCGAGCTTGTAGCTGGCCTCGATGTTGTCGAGCCTTGGATCGTCGTGCTTGAGTCGCTCCAGTTTGTAGTTCGGTGTTTCCAGCGTCTTGTTGGGCACCATCAGCACGTTGATACGCTGCTTGAGTTCGATCTTGGCGATCTCGGTGCGCTTTTCGTTGAGCAGGAAAGATGCAACATCGACCGGAACTTGGCACAGCACCGAGGCCGTGTTGTCCTTGAGCGACTCTTCCTGGATGATGCGCAGAATCTGCAGCGCGGAGCTCTCGGTGTCGCGAATGTGGCCCGAGCCGCCGCAGCGCGGGCAGGGGATCGAAGCGCCTTCGCTGAGCGCCGGCCGAAGCCGCTGGCGGCTCATTTCCATTAGTCCGAACTTGCTGATCGCGCCGAACTGCACCCGCGCCCGGTCCTGGCGCAGCGCATCGCGCAGTCGGTTCTCCACGTCGCGCCGGTTGCGACTTTCTTCCATGTCGATGAAGTCGATGACGATCAGGCCGCCCAGGTCGCGCAGCCGCATCTGGCGCGCGACCTCGTCGGCCGCCTCCAGGTTGGTGCGCGTTGCGGTTTCCTCAATGTCTCCACCGCGAATCGCGCGCGCCGAGTTCACATCCACAGACACCAGCGCTTCGGTGTGGTCAATCACAATCGCGCCGCCGCTGGGCAACTGCACCGTGCGCGCATACGCCGATTCAATCTGGTGTTCGATCTGGAAGCGCGAGAACAGCGGCGCGTCGTCGCGGTAGCGTTTTACCCGGGCAGCGTGCTCGGGCATGACATGCGCCATGAACTGCTGTGCCTGATCGTAGACGTCGTCGGTGTCTATCAGGATGTCGCCGATGTCGTGGTTGAAGTAGTCGCGGAGTGCACGAATCACCAGCGAGGATTCCTGATAGATCAGGTAGGCGCCCTTGCCCCCCTTGGACGCTCCGTCGATAGCGCTCCACAGTTTGAGCAGGTAGTGCAGATCCCACTGGAGTTCAGGCGCACTGCGGCCGATCCCCGCGGTGCGGGCGATGATGCTCATCCCGCCGGGATACT
>CAISIP010000512.1 GCA_903885415.1 uncultured beta proteobacterium | reverse complement strand
TTTTTGACGCTGTCGCTGCTGGGCAAGTTCTACCACGACGACATCGTCCTGCCGTTTTGCGATCTGGGCCTGAATTACGGACTCAACAAGGTGCGCTTTACCCATCCGGTGCGCGCCGGTGCGCGGGTGCGCGGGCGCTTTGTGCTGGCCCGGCTCGACGACGTCGAAGGCGGCATCCAGATGACATGGTCGATCACCTTTGAGATCGAGGGCGAGCAGCGGCCGGCCTGCGTCGCCGAGCATGTGCTGCGGCGTTACTTCCGCAAGCCCGTGGCGGGGGCGGTGCAATGAGTCGCCGGGTCGCGATCATCACCGGCGGCGCGACCGGTGTCGGTGCGGCGACCGCGCGCATGCTGGCCACGCGCGGACACAATGTGCTGATCAACTACAGCCGCAGCGCTGCACAGGCGCAGGCGGTGGTCGACGAATGCGTCGCGCTGGGCGCTGATGCGCTGGCGCTGCGCGCCGACGTCTCGGTCGACGCCGACTGCCGGGCGCTGGTGCGCGAGGCGGTCGCGCGCTGGGGCCGGGTCGACGCGCTGGTCAACAGCGCGGGAACCACCCGTTTCGTGCCGATCGCCGACTTCGACGCCGTGCAGACCGAGGACTTCGAGCGCGCCTACGCCGTCAACACCATCGGCCCCTTCCAGATGGCGCGTGCCGCGCGGCCGCACATGGAGCCGGGCAGCGCGATCGTGAATGTCTCGTCGATATCGGCGCTTACCGGAAACGGCAGCTCGATCCCCTATGTGCTGTCCAAAGCCGCGCTCAACGCGCTGACGCTCGCGCTGGCGCGCACCATGGCGCCGGCGGTGCGGGTCAACGCGGTGCTGCCCGGGATGATCGAGGGGCGCTGGATGCGCGACGGTCTGGGCGATGCGGCCTTCGAGCGGGTCAAGGCGCAGGCACAGGCCGGCGCGGCGCTGGGAACGATCAGCCGCCCGGAGCAGATCGCCAGCGCCGTGTGCTGGCTGCTCGAGCCGGACTCGGTCGTCACCGGGCAGCTGATCCCGGTCGACGCCGGGCAGCTGCTGGGACGCCCGGCGCCGGTGACCGAGGCCGACAAGCCGCCGGTGTAGTGAGGCGCTGCGTTCGCCTTATCAGGGTTTACCCGCCCGCTGGTTGCGGGGTGCGCGCGGAACGGTTGCCGCCCAAACAGGGGTTAAACTACGTGCCGACCGGGCTTCCTAGCGAGCGATCCATTCGGACGGTTGCGTGCAATCAGCATCTTTTGAAAGACATTGTTTTGCGAGTCAAATTTCTTCATATTCTGGCCGGTTGGGCCCTGTCGCTGGCGCTGCTGCCCGGCGTGTCGCTGGCGCAGTCGGCTGCGCCTGGCGCGTCGGTGGCGGTGGCCTCGGGTGCACCGGGCGTGGGCGCGTCCGCGGCCAAGGCCGATGGCTCGGACAACCCCTACGGCATTCGCGCGGTGTGGGAGCAAGGCGACTTGGTGGCGCGCTGCACGCTGCTGATTTTGGTGCTCATGAGCATGGCGAGCTGGTACGTGGTGTTCACCAAGGTGGTGGAGCAGTCCAAGATCGAGAAGCAGTACCAGGCGGTGCAGGACCAATTTTGGGCGGGCGGCTCGGTGCGCAAGAGCGCCGACGCGCTGGCGCTGGACAACCCGTTTCGCTTCATCTCCGAGAAGGCGCTCGAAGGCGCGGGCAAGCACGAGGGGCTGCTGGGCGCGGTGGACTTCAACACCTGGGTGTCAAACAGCATCCAGCGCGCGATGGCCAGCGTGCAAAACCGGCTCCAAGACGGGCTGGCGGTGCTCGCCACGGTGGGCTCGACGGCGCCGTTTGTCGGGCTGTTTGGCACCGTGTGGGGCATCTACCACGCGCTGGTGAGCATCGGGCTGTCGGGGCAGGCGAGCATTGACAAGGTGGCCGGCCCGGTGGGCGAGTCGCTGATCATGACGGCCATCGGACTGGCGGTGGCGGTGCCCGCGGTGCTGGGCTACAACTGGCTGGTGCGGCGCAACAAAGCGGCGATGGAGTCGGTGCACGCCTTTGGCAACGACTTGCACGCGGTGATGCTGGCCACGGCGAAGCCCTAAAGGCACGCGGACAACCAGAAGGATCGGGCCCAACACCCCCTTGGCGCGCGCACAGCATGGCAATGAATGTAGGCCCCTCCGAGGGCGACGACGAGGTTCTCAGCCAGATCAACACCACCCCGCTGGTGGACGTGATGCTGGTGCTGCTGATCATCTTTTTGATCACGATCCCGGTGGTGACGACCTCGATCCCGGTGGTGCTGCCCAAGCAGCGGGTGGAGGTGCGCCAGTCCAAGCCGGAGAACATCATCGTCTCGGTGGACAAGGCCGGGGCCATCTTCTGGTACGAGACGCGGGTGGACAGCGTGCAGGCGCTGGTGGATCGGCTCAAGAAGGTGTCCAAGATGGACCCGCAGCCCGAGGTGCAGATCCGCGGGGACATGGCCTCGCGCTACGAGGGGGTGGGCAAGATTTTGTACGCCTGCCAGCGCGCGGGGATCGTCAAGGTGGCGTTCATCACCGAGCCGCCGGCGCTGGGCGACTAAAGGGGGCGAGGCAGCGATGGCAATGCATATGGGGCCCGCATCGGGCTCGGACGAACCCGAGGTGATGTTAGACATCAACACCACGCCGCTGATCGACGTGATGCTGGTGCTGCTGGTGATGCTCATCATCACCATACCGATCCAGCTGCACGCGGTGAACATCGAGCTGCCGGTGGGCACGCCGCCGGTGAACCTGATCAAGCCCGAGAAGGTGCAAATCGACATCGACGAGGCCAGCGTGGTGTACTGGCAGGGGCTGGCGCTCAGCGGCGCGCAGCTCGACGTGAACATGGGCGCTGCGGCGCAGCAGTCGGTGCAGCCCGAGATCCATGTGCGGCCCAACAAGGCCTCGCAGTACGCGGTGTTTGCCAGCGTGCTGGCCGCCTCCAAGCGCCACGGGCTGACCAAGATCGCGGTCATCGGCGCCGAGCAGTTCGTGCAGCAGCCGTGAAGCGTAGCCGCCCATGAGCTTTAGCTACCGTCCGCACGACAGCCGCCGGCGCAGGCGCGGGCTGGCGGTGGTGGCTGTGCTGCACCTGCTGCTGCTGTGGGCGCTGGTGTCGGGCACTGCGCGCCGTGGGCTCGAGATCCTGAAAAAGCCGCTTGAAGCGGTGGTGATCCAGGAGGTCATCATTCCGCCGCCCCCGCCTCCGCCCCCGCCGCCACCCAAGGACAAGCCGCCCGAGCCCAAGGCGCCCCCGCCGCCGGTGCCCCCGCCCTATGTGCCACCGCCCGACACGCCCGCGCCGGTGAGCACCGCGCCGGCCATCGTCGCCGTTGCCACGCCGCCGCCCGCGCCGGTGGTGATCGCACCACCGCCACCGCCCGCGCCGCCGGCGCCGGCGCCTCCTGCGCCCGTTGCGCCGCAGCCGGTGGTGCAGGCGCCTGCCGCCAAGCCCGACACCAGCAAGGTGCAAATCGAATCGCTCGAGTCCGAGTATGTGATGCGCCTGCGCACCGTTCTCAACGCCGCCAAGCGCTACCCGACCGGGCGCCAGGCCAGCCAGCAACGGCCGCAGGGCAAGGTCAAGCTGCTGTTCACCGTGTCGCGCTCCGGCACGCTGATCAGCGTCTCCGTCAAGGACTCTTCTGACTCGAACCTGCTCGACGACGCGGCGCTGGCGACCGTGCGCCGCGCGGCATTCCCGCCTTTCCCCGCGAACACCTTTTCCGGCCAGGAACAGCACCTGTTCAGCGCCGAGCTGGATTTCGCGCCCCCGGCGTGAACTAGTTTTCCCGGCCCCCCACCTTCAACTTCAACCACCTCAGGAAAGCCATGAAACACATCCAACCCACCCCGATCGCACTGCTCGTCGGCGCCCTGTGCGCAACACCCGCTATCTGGGCCCAGCAAAGCACACCGACCGAAGTCGGCCGCATCGCGGTACAGGGCCAGGGCGCAACCGGGTTGCTCACCCAGGAGGACACACCCAAGGCCCGCAGCTCGGTCAGCAAGGAGCACATGGACACGCTGACGCCGTCGAGCAACCCCTACCAGGCGATCGAACTGCTGCCAGGCGTCAACACCTTCAGCTACGATGCAACCGGTCTGTACGGCGGCGGGCTGCGGGTACGCGGCGCCAACAGCGACCAGATGGGATTCACCATCAACGGCGCGCCGGTCAACGATTCGGGCAGCTTCTCGGTCTACCCGCAGGAATACACCGACAGCGAGAACCTGTGCGAAATCTTCGTGACGCAAGGCTCCACCGACACCGAAGCGCCGCATGTGGGCGCGTCGGGCGGCAATGTCGGCATGGTCAGCTGCGCGCCGGCCGACAAGGCGGGCGCGCGCCTGTCCCAGTCGCTCGGGCAGCTCAACTTCAGCAAGAGCTTCATCCGCATCGACACCGGCAAATTTGCCGGCGATAGCGCCAAGGCCTTCATCTCCTATTCCAAGGCGGTCGCCGACAAGTTCAAGGGACCGGGCAAGGCCGACCGCGACCACATCGACTTCGGTGCCGAGTTCAAGCTGAGCAACGCGCTGTCCGCGTCGACCAGCCTGGTCTACAACAACGCGATCAACAACAATATCCGCACCCTGAGCTACGCGCAGATTGCCACCCTGGGACGCAATTTCGACTTTCTGGCGACGCCGCCCAAGCACCTGACGCCGGGCGCCGGCGCACAGGTTGAAGTGGCGCCAGCCGACGGCTACTACGAGTTCAACGTCAATCCCTTCAAGAACTACCTGTGGACCGGCAAGCTCGAGTACAAGCTGAGCAAGGACAGTTCGGTGTCCGCCGAGCCCTACTTCTGGTACGGCTTCGGCACCGGTGGCGGTCAACTCACCACGCTCAAGGAAGGCAACGCCAGCACGCTGCTGGGCAAGGGGGTTCGCGATATCAACGGCGACGGCGACACGCTCGACACGGTGATGGTCTACCGCAGCTCGGTGACGCGCACCTTCCGCCCGGGCGCCACCCTGAAATTCAGCACCCGGCTCGACAACCACAGCATTCTGGCTGGCTACTGGTTCGAGCGCGCGCGCCACTTCCAGACCCAGCCGGCGGTCACCATCGACAGCAACGGCAACTCGGCCGACCGCTGGCTGGAAAGCGCCAGCCTGTTCCTGCGCCGCCAGGACGGAACGACCTACCAGGGGCGCGACCAGCGCACGGCGAGCAACGCTTCCTCGCTCTTCGTGCAGGACGGCATCAGCCTGATGCAGGACAAGCTCAACCTGCAGCTCGGGCTGCGCAGCTCCGAGATCAAACGCATCTTCGACAACTATGCCAATGAAGGCTCTGCCCAGGGCGCGAGCTACAGCATCGAGAAGACCTACAGCAAGGTACTTCCCAGCGCCGGGGCACGCTATGCGCTCGACGCGCAGCAGCAGGTGTTTGCCAACCTCGCGCAGAACATGAAGGCGCCCGGCAACTTCAGCTACCAAAGCCTGCTGCTCGGCGGCAGCTTCGTCAACGGCGCGCTGGTCGGCGCCAAACTGCGCGACCCGGCAGTCGACATGGAGACATCGAACAACCTGGACGTCGGCTACCGCTACGCCGGCGACGCCTGGACGTTCTCGGGATCGGTCTACAACGTCGACTTCAAGAACCGCATCGCGCGTGCCTACGATCCGGTCTCCACCTTGTCGGTCGACTACAACGTGGGCGACGTAAAGACGCAGGGCTTCGAAGTCGAGTCGGGCTACAAGCTCAACGCCAACTGGTCGGTCTACGGCTCGGTGTCGCGCACCAGCAGCAAGATGCAAAGCGACCTGCGTACCGGCGCCACCAGCTTCGAGTCGACCGCAGGCAAGCAGATGCCCGACACCCCCGAGTGGCTCAGCGGAATGCGCCTGAGCTACGCCACCGCAGGCTGGTACGGCAATCTGGACCTGAAGTTCACCGGCAAAGCCTATTCGACGCTGGTCAACGACGAGGCCGTCGCCGCAGCCACGCTGGTCAACGCGACCATTGGCTACCGCTTCGCCGACATGGGCATGCTGAAGAAGCCGTCGGTCCAGCTCAACATCAGCAACCTGTTTGACAAGGAATACGTGCGGATCAACTCGGGCAGCGGCAGCCTGTTCACCACGCGTGCGCTGGGCACCGGCGGCTCGGCGCCTTATTACTACATCGGCGCGCCGCGCTTTAGCGCGATCACGCTGCGCGCGGACATCTAAGTCCGCCAGCCGTGGCCAGCATGCTGCGCGCGAGCGCCGGCCTGCTGGCCACGCTGGCCGCCTTCGCAGCGGCCAATCGGGCCGGTGCGGCGCCGCCTACCTGGCGGCTAGTGCGGTGGTGGTGCGCTTGGGATATTGCAGGTTTTGGCTGATAGCTCCTCAACAAAGAGTTGGAATGCTGGAAAGTGGACGGGGCCTGTGAACATGGCAGCGCTCAGTGCCGGTGCTGCAGGCTGTGCATATAGCCCGCGAATTCGAATGGCGTCATGCCACGCGTCGCGTCCGAGTCGAGTTGCAGCCGGACCCAGGAGACGCGGCCGCCTGGCTCTTCAAGCCGGCCCAGACTCAGGCGCCCGCTGACCGCGACCAGGCCGCGCACATGCGGCACCACCCAGTCGCGCTGGGTCGGATCGAGATAGACCAGCACAGTGGCCGGTGGCAGATCGTCAGCCTCCCCATCCGCGTGCTCGCTCGTCTGCACCGGGCGCGGCGTCAGCATGAACTGCCCCAGCGCAGGCCGCTCCTGCAACACCATGTAGCCGACCAGGCGCACGCTTTGGCCGTCGACCCGTCTCAAGGTGTCGCTTATTTCCAAGCCACCAGACCCCACCGGCATGCGGTAGAAATCGCGAAAGCGCAATTCAGCGGGCTGGCGCGTCGGCGCCACAGGCACGGACTGGGCCTGGGCGGCGCCCATCCAGAGCGCCGCCGTTGTCGCCAGCAACAGGCGCAGCGGCGTGCAAAGGCTTAGGCGCAAGGCCGCTAGCGGTCGAGACGGCAGGTTCAGCTTCATGGCGAGTCAAACGCCCGTGCGGGGCGAGAAATGGTGGAGACCGGCCCAATGTAGCGGGCCACTGTGACTAAAGGACGACGTCCTAAGGCGTCACGCGACCGTCATATTGGCGCACTACAGTCGGCGGCACATCACACCCACAGAGCCCTTGCATGATTCTTCGAATTGCCGCCCCCGTTCTTCTCGCGCTGAGCCTGGCATCCTGCGCCGCTCCCGGCCCCGCGCCCGTCAGCGGCTTTGCCTTCGGGCTTTGGGGCGACATGCCGTACAAAAAAGCCGGGGACGACTCCAAACTGCCCGCAGTGCTGGCAAGCATCAACCAGTCCAATATCGCTTTTTCGCTGTACGACGGCGACATCAAGGATGGCAGCTCCAAATGCAGCGACGACGTGTATAGCGATGCACTGAAGATGTTCGCCAGCATGGTGAAACCCGTGGTCTACATACCGGGCGACAACGAATGGACCGACTGCCACCGGCTCAACAACGGCGGCTACGACCCGTTGGAGCGCCTGGGCCATATTCGAAAAGTCATGTACCCGAGCATGAACAGCCTGGGCCAGACGCAGTTGCCTCTGGAGCACCAGGGACAGGCGGGCCAAAAGTTCGTCGAGAACCTTCGCTTTTCCCATGGCGGTGTCGTCTTCGTCGGTGTGAATATGCCCGGCAGCAATAACAACCTGATCCTCAATGCCAAGGAATGCAGCAACAAGAGCGTACGCAAGGTGGCGCAATGCGATGACGCCAACGCTGAATTCCTAGAGCGCGACAGCGCCAACGTCGCCTGGCTATCGGCTTCATTCAAAGCCGCCCAGGCACAGGGCGCCCGCGGGGTGGTGGTGGTGTTCCAGGGCGACCCGGGCTTCGACCTACCCGAAACCGAGGACGAAGACGAGAGCCTCGCGGCCGAGTACAGCGGCTATCGGAACTTCATGGCCAAGCTGGTGCACGAAACCGAGCAGTTCAAGGGCCAGGTCCTGGTCGTGCATGGCGACACCCACTTCTTCAAGATGGACAAGCCCTTGTACAGCCCGACTAAGCTGCTGCACAACCTCACGCGGGTGCAGACTTTCGGTAGCCCGTCGCTGCACTGGGTCAAAGTCACCGTTAACCCGAACTCGCCCCATGTTTTCGAAGTGCAGCCGGTGATCGTCCACCAGCCCTGATCCCTGACTGCGTTGCAGGGTTCAGAACGACGGGGCCATAGGGTTCGTCCTACTGGACTCCGTCATGCATACGACAAGGTCGCGCTGCTGGCACAGTAGCTTCGTCGCTCAGGCGTAACTGACCGCACCGGCGCTGCTCACGCTGATCGCTTTTCCAACGGCCGCAGAAAAGGTGGTGGACTTGACGGTGCTGACAAATACAAACTCGCCTTTTACCGCGCTGCTGCTCACGGTCATCAGAAGGTAGCCCCGCCGGTGGGTATCGCACCAGCCGAGGTCATCGACTAGGCCCAGCCCGGCGCCGATGGCAGCGACGCCGAGCTGCGGCACCAGCGCGCTGCCGTCCAGCGAAGACGCCATCGCGCCCAGGCCTACACTTTCGAAACCGGGGGCGGTGACCGACGGGGTCGCGAACTCGACCCCCACTTTTTCGCCATTAAGGGTCGTCAGGCTGGCGAACCAGGCATTGTGCGAGTCGCCCGATAGGGCCACGAGCTTCTTGCCCTGTGCCTTTGCACTCTGGAGTATGGACTCGCGCTGGCTGGGGTATCCGTCCCAGGCGTCCAGGTTGTACGGCAGCCGGGGATTGAGGCTGGTGTTGAGCAGCCCGGCCTGGGTCGGCGTTAACGCGGTCGCGCCGGCCATGGCAAGCGTCGCCTTGGCGCTAATAAAAGCGCCAATCGCCGTGCCCACGCCGGCCGGATAGGTTGCGGCAGCGGCATAGGACTGCAGCACCGTCGCGGGAAACCACATGCGCGCCATGATGTCCTGGTTACCAAGGAACTGCCAGGCCGCTGTGGAAGCAGCCATCGCGCTGGTGAGCCAGGTCTGCTGCGTGTTACTCATCATCGTGCGCTTGGCGTCGGCCCCAGTCGCCAAAGCGCCTGCGTAGCGGGCCAGTCCGCCGTCGGCGTCGCCAAAGCCGTCGTACTGGCGGTCGCGCCCTTCCATCCGGGTGTCGAGCATGTGCAATGACAGGAGATTGCCGAAGTGAAAGCTGCGGTAAATCTTGAACGGATCGCCCGAGGCGTCGATGCGTATCGGCATCCACTCGTGGTACGCGCGAGCGGCTGCGGCCTTGCGCGTAGCCCAGTCGCCCTGCGTGGCGCTGTCGTGATTCTCGGCGCCTGTCAGATAAGCGTTATTGGCGAATTCATGGTCGTCCCACACCGTGATCCAGGGCATCCTGGCGTGCAGTGCCTGCAGGTCAGCGTCCGCCTTGTAGAGCGCGTGCCGTGCGCGGTAGTCGCTCAGGCTCAGCATGTCGTTGGCAGGCAATGTAATCCGGCCCAGTTTGACAGCGTCTGCGTTACCGAACTTTTGGGGGTCCGACCCGTACTCGTACAAATAGTCGCCGAGGTGTATCGCGTACTGTGCATCGGATTTCGCTGCATCGGCGTAGGCGTTGAAGAAGCCCTCGGAGTACAAGGAGCAGGAAAACACCGCCAACTTCACCGAGCTCGCGCCAGTGGC
>CAISIP010000511.1 GCA_903885415.1 uncultured beta proteobacterium | reverse complement strand
GTTGGCAGTCCTGCGCTGGGGCCAGTCAAACCAGGGCAGAAATCCGGCTGGCGCCGTAGCGGCAGCTTCCTTGGTGGCGAACTCCAGGGTGCCATCTTCGGCGCAAAAGCGGATGCGTGTGAGGATGTTGACGATCGCGCGCAGGCGCTGCGGCCCCTGCAACCGATCGTCCCAGCGTTGCGGCTCGTTGCCGTACATCTGGCCCAGGAAAGCATCCGCTTGCGGACCACGCAGCACCTGTTCGACCTCGTGCGCAAAGCCGATGCATTGCTGCGCCGACCAGGAGGGAACCACACCCGCGTGGACCATCAACAGTTCCTGCCCTGCGACGCTGTCGAGCAAGGCCAGACTCTGGTTGCGCAGCCAACCCAGCATCTGTGCGCGGTCCGGAGCGTCGAGGATGCACGACAGCGTGTCACTGCGGTGCGGCCTTTGCGCGCCTTGCGCGATCGCGAGCAAGTGCAGGTCATGGTTGCCCAACAAACAGCGCGCAGCCGAGCCCAGTTTCATCAGGCGGCGAACGACGGCCGCGGAAGCCGGCCCCCGGTTGACCAGGTCGCCGAGCAGGACCAGCGTGTCGCGTCCAGCGCTAAAGCCGGCCTCGTCGAGAAGTCGTCCGAGCGCCTCGTCGCAGCCCTGTACATCGCCGATCAGGTAAAGTGCCATGGTGTTGATTCTCACCCCGGACGCATGGACGCCTTGCTCATAGCCCTATTGACGCTGTTGAATGGTGCTTTTGCGATGTCCGAGCTGGCGCTGACCGCCAGCCGAAAAGTACGTCTTTGCAACCTGGCCGATGCCGGCGACCGCGGCGCGCAGTCCGCGCTGGTGTTGCTAGAAAACCCGACCCGCTTTCTGTCGTCGATTCAGGTCGGCATCACCTCCATCGGCATGCTCAACGGCATCATCGGCGAGGCGGCTTTCAGCGCCGGCGTGGCTGCCTGGATCGCGGACTTCGGCCTATCGCAGCGCGCCGCGGATATTGTTGCCACCGCGCTGGTCGTGACGGTAATTACCTTCATCACCATTGTCTTCGGCGAACTGGTTCCCAAGCGCATCGGACAGTTGTATCCGGAGCCGGTGGCGCGCCTGGTGGCGCGGCCGATGACATGGGTGGCATCCGTGGCCATGCCCTTTGTCTGGCTGCTGTCGGTCTGTACCCATGGCGTGTTGCGGCTGCTGCGGGTGGACACGACCGGCAACCGGGCCGTGACCGAGGCTGAAATTTCCGCCAGCCTGGAAGAGGGCGTCGATGCGGGCGTGATCGAGGAGCACGAGCACCAGATGGTGCAAAACGTGTTCCTGCTTGACGACAGGCCGCTGACCTCCATGATGCTTCCACGCGCCGATATCAAGTGGCTGCAGGCGAGCGACTCGGCGGCGCTGAGTTTGCGCCGGGTCGGCGCCGACGGCGACCGCGGAACCCATTCCTGGTACCCGGTGTGCCGCGGATCGCTCGACGATGTGGTGGGAATGATCAGCGTTGGCAAGCTGCTGCAATTCAGCGCCGACGACCAGGGCAGCATCGCGGCGCACCTGCACCCGGCTGTATTTGTCCCCGAGACCCTGACGGGTATGGAACTGATAGAGCAGTTCAGGATCCAGTCGACCCGCATGGCGCTGGTCGTCGACGAATACGGTGTGGTGCAGGGAATGATTACGCCCAATGACCTGCTTGAGGCCATCACCGGCGAGTTGCAACCGCACGCGCAGGTCGACGCCTGGGCCACCTTGCGCGACGACGGTTCGTGGCTAATCGACGGCGCGATGCCGGTCGGCGAATTCAAGTCCCGGCTCGGCATCGACGCGCTTCCCGACGAAGACCGCGGACGCTACAACACGGTGGCCGGTCTGCTGATGGCGGTGTCGGGCCGCCTTCCCACCACCGGCGAAAGGATCGAATGCGATGGCTGGAGCTTTGAGGTCGTCGATCTCGACGGAAGGCGGATCGACAAGGTGCTGGCGAGTCAAACTGCGCCGGCCCAGCGCTAGTCCAAGGCGCGTTCAGATCATCCCCGCGATGCGGTAGGCGTAAAAACCGACCCACTCGTGCAACGCAAGTTGCCACCGCTGCGGTCCGTCGTGCAGCGAGTAGGCCAGCCAGGATGGATCGCCTGCCGTGCGGTAATCCACCGGGTACGGCGTCACGTTCCAGCCGGCCTTCTGGAATACCCCCATGGCGCGCGGCATATGAAAGGCCGAGGTCAGCAGCAGCCAGCGGTGGTGCGGATCGACGCCGGCGAGCCGCGCGCTGTTGGCGGCATTCTCGAAGGTGGTTCTGGAAGCGGCTTCATACAGCGTCCGCGACGGGGCCACGCCCATGGCGTCAAAGAATATCTTGGCGCGCTGCGCCTCAGTGAGTCCGCCGCCACCCAGCGACGCGATCCCGCCGCTAAACAGCAACTGGAGATGCCCATGCTGTTGCGCCAGGCTGACGGCCATGGTCATGCGCTCGGCCTGGTCGTTGAGCGCCATCTGCTTGTGGGATGTCCACAGGCTGGAGTCCGACAGGCCGCCGCCGAGCACCACCAGTCCCACAAACTGTCGTAGGTCGGTCCCGTCCGCAGGCGGGGGATGGCGCGTCTCCAGGGCGTGCAGCAGCGTGTTGGGAACAGCCACCCAGCCGCTGAGCAGCAGCAACCACAAGGATGCCCAGGCCAGTCGGCGTCCAAGCAGTGGGCGCCTGGTCAGCGCGATCAACCCGCCCAGCAGCAGCAGCAGGGTCCAGAAAAGCGGCTCGAGCGCGAGCGCGAGCAGCTTGGAGACGATGAACATCGCCTCAGTATGCCAGCGCGCTGCGCCGGGCTACCGGTGCCGCACGCAGCCGGTAGGCGTCGGGCATTGCCGACCCCAGCAAGGGACGCAGGTACAGCCGAAAAGCGTCTGTCACGTCGGTTCCGCCAGCGGCGATGAACGCATCCTCCATCGTCCGGGTCTTGCCAGCTACGTCGTTCAGCGCCAGCAACTCGTAGTCGACCGAATAAAAACCGGTTCGCCGGATGGCCACCGAGCCGTCACGCTCGCCCCACATCGCAAACTGCACCGCTTTTTCGCCGACCTCGCGCGCTTCGCGTTGGTCGACATCGGAAACGCAACCCATGAAGCTGCGCTGCAGGTAACCAAAGGTGTCGCCGCGCACCCGCTGGATTCCCAGCCGGGTGCGGATTGCCTCGCACAGCAGGTCGGCCAGCGCGCCGGTACCCGAGAGTTGCACATTGCCGTGCGCATCACGCTCCAATTCGGGTGCCATCCGGCCCAGGACCGGAATGCCGGCGGCGTCATGGATTCCTTCCGACACGGCGACCACGCAGCGGCCAAATCGTGCATAGGCGGTCTTGACCTCTTCCAGGAATGCGTCGATGGCGAAGGCGCGTTCGGGGAGATAGATCAGGTGCGGCCCGTCGTCTGGAAATTTTTTTCCCAGTGCAGAAGCCGCGGTCAGGAATCCGGCGTGGCGGCCCATCACCACGCCGATGTAAACGCCCGGCAGCGCGGCATTGTCCAGATTGGCACCGGCGAAGGCCTGCGCGACGAATCGCGCTGCCGATGGAAATCCCGGCGTATGGTCGCTACCGACCAGATCGTTGTCGATGGTTTTTGGAATGTGGATGCACCGCAGTGGGTAGCCGGCTTTGCGCGCTTCCTGGCTGACGATGTAGGTGGTGTCGCAGGAGTCGTTGCCGCCGATGTAGAAAAAGTGCGCGATGCCGTGCGCGCGCAGCACTTCGAAGATGGTGTGGCAATAGGGTGCGTCGGGCTTGTCGCGGGTGGATCCTAGCGCCGACGAAGGCGTTGCCGCCACCAACTCCAGGTTGTGGCTGGTCTCTTGCGTCAGGTCGACAAAGTCTTCGTCGACGATACCGCGAACCCCGTGCCTGGCGCCATAAACCCGCTCGACGCCATGGTGGCGCCGGGCCTCGAGGGCAACGCCGACGAGCGACTGGTTGATAACCGCCGTCGGGCCGCCCCCCTGGGCGACGAGAATCTTGGTGCCTGCCATGGGGAGTTCTCCCTGTGTTCGTGAATCCTGTCAGGCTAGCAGCGAGGCGGTGCTGGGACTGGGCGGCAACGCAACCCGACTGCTTCAGAGCGCCCGCACGCCTTAAACTAGCAAGAAATCAGCAAAGGTGGATCCCCTATGGATTTTCTTACTATCGCCCTGTCGGTGATCGTCTCGGTCCTGCTCATTTTGGTGTGCATGATGATGTACTTCTCGCATGTCCAGCAAATTGCACAGTTGAATTCCGCGCGCTTGCACAGGCCGCACGCTGAGGCTGCCCACCACAACAGCCCCGATATGGTTCGGCGCCAGCGCGCGCAGTCCTTTGACCAAATGCTGCTGCTCGAGGCGGATCTCACCCAGCATGGGCGGCAGACCTTGACCGCCGAAGAGATTCAGGCAATTGACACCGCACGTACCACCATCATCGGCTGCGTCGATGAACTCAAGATGGGAGGCGACTGGATGGGGGTGCCGTTTGATCTGGAGTGGGTCGAGTTGCTGGAGCGCCTTCCCATCCTCAAGCGCCTGTACCTGCTGGCCGAACTCGCGGCCATGGAGGCGGACGCCGCCGGTATACCGCAGGCAGCCGCCAAGGCGGTGTCGCCCGCGCCCGAGAACCCAAAGGCGATCGGTGTGGACCGCAACCACGCATGAGCATGCCGGCAATCGCCTGGTACTCGCGCTTGGCCAAGGCGACGGCGCATTTCTGCGGTCGGCCCTGGGTCTTCGCCCTCGCCGTCTCGGTGATCGCGGTGTGGATCGTTACCGGGCCGCTGTTCGGCTTCAGCGACACCTGGCAACTCGTCATCAACACCGGCACTACGATCATTACCTTCTTGATGGTGTTCCTGATCCAGAACACGCAGAACCGCGACACCGAGGCCATACAGCTTAAGCTTGACGAGCTCATCCGCGCGACCAAGGGCGCGCACAACGCCCTGCTCGATTTGGAGGAGCTCGAAGATGAAAGTCTGGCAGCCTTCCGGGCCCGCTACCAGGCGCTCGCCGGGGAGGCCCGCGCCCAGCTGGGCCGCGGCCTGAAGGACACTGGGACCCCCGAGGTCTGAGCGCTACAAGGCTAACAAGCGATGACGATTCCCGCCGCCTACCGCCTCCGCGCACCCATGCAGCTGCACCTGACGGCTCCGCTGGCCAGCGTCCTGCTCATCGCGATGGCGGGTGGGCCATGCCGTGCGCAGAGTCCCGCGCCAGCGGTCGATGCGCCGTCGGCCACGGCGGCTTCGGGCGTAGCGCAAGACGCTGCCAGCCAGCAGCCTGCCACCACCCTGAAGCCGGTCGAAATCACCGGTAGTGCACAGAATGAAACACAGGAGCGTCGGCGTTCGACCGCGTCCAAGATCATATTCGGGCGCGACGAGATAGAGCGTTTCGGCGACGGCACCGTGGGTGAAATTCTCAAGCGGCTTCCAGGCGTGACAACGCAGGGGGCCCCAGGCCGAGGCGGCCCGCCGCGCATGCGCGGAATGGGCGGCGGCTATACGCAGATACTGATCGACGGCGAGCCTGCGCCGCGCGGCTTCGCGCTGGATGACTTGTCGCCCCAGCAGATCGAGCGCATCGAAATCATGCGCGCACCGACTGCCGAAACCGGCGCGCGTGCGATTGCGGGCACCATCAACATCATTACCCGCGGCGGCTACAGCAAGCGGCTCAATGACCTGCATCTGGGTCTCGGGCTGGAAAACGGCAACACCCGGCCCAGCGCGTCCTGGTCACGCAATGAGACCCTGGGAAATTTCAACTACAACTTCACCGTGGGCGTCAACCGCTTTGAGCGCAGCAGCGACAGCGTCAACCATGTTCGCACCGAAAACCTGCAGACTGCCGACCGGATCGACCAGGTCGAATCGATCCAGTCGTCGAACGCGCGCACGGGCCTGCATGCCAACAGCCGCCTGCAGTGGCGCGATGAGCGCGGCAATACATTGGTCTTGATGCCGATGCTGATCGTGGCGCAGGGGCACGGCCACAGCGCCAGCGAGCTTACCCAAATCGGTGGTGTCGCGCCCTACAGCCACAGCGTTGGCAACAGCGAAGGCAGTTTCTCGACAGCGCGCCTGGGCGGCCAGTGGACTTACCGGCTGCAAGAGGGCGGCAACTTGAACTTCCGCTTTGGCGGCGGAAAGGCCCGGTGGAGCAGCCAGAATGCGCGCACCAACTTTGACGTGGCGCCGGGAATGAATAGCTTTTCACAGATCGCCAGCGAGCAGCACAACAGCAGTTTTAACAGCAGCGCCAAGTTCACCAGGACACTGGATAACGAGCATAGCCTGGTGATCGGCTCCGAACTGGATTTGAACCGGCGTGCAGAGACAGCGGCCACGCTGCAAAACGGGGAAACGCCCTTGTCGGAGTTCGATGGCAACCTGAAGGCCGCCAGCACGCGTGGCGCGTTGTACGCGCAGGACGAGTGGTCGCTGACGCCGCAATTGGCGTTCCATGTGGGCCTGCGCTGGGAGGGCATCGACACCCGCGGCAGCATCGCAGAGGGCGCGCCCGAGCTCAGCAACCGCAGCAGCGTCACCACGCCGCTGCTGCACGCGGTATGGAAGCTCGCGCCCGACAGCCGTGACCAACTGCGCATGAGCCTGACCCGCAGCTACCGCTCGCCCGATCTGCAGAACATGATCGCCCGGCCCGCCATCAACAGCATGTTCACCGGGCGTGGGCCGAACGAGGAAATCCACCCAGACCGCGCCGGCAACCCAGGGCTCAAACCCGAACTGGCGACGGGCCTGGACCTGGCGTTCGAGCGTTACATCGCCGGCAGCGGCCTGGTGACTGCCAACGTCTTTTACCGGCGCATCAACGACCTGATGCGCCGACGCGCCCGGCTTGAGTCGGTCAGCTGGGCCGATGTTCCACGCTGGGTATCACGCATGCAAAACGTCGGCGACGCAGACACCCGAGGTATCGAACTCGAGGCGAAAATGCGCCTGAGCGACTTGCTGGCGGAGGCACCCAAAGTCGACTTGCGCAGCAATGCAAGCCTGTTTGCGTCCAAGGTGCGTGGCGTCCCCGGACCCGACAACCGCCTCGATCAGCAGCCCGACGGCACCTTGAATCTTGGCGCCGACTATCGCCTGTCGGGCTGGCCGTTGAGTGTCGGCGCAAACCTGAACTGGACGCCGGGCTACACCACCCGCCTGAGCGATGCGCAGACGGCGAGGATCGGCTCCAAACGTGTCGCCGATGCCTTTGTCCTGTGGCATATCAACCCGAGCTACCAACTGCGCGTGTCCGCCAGCAACTTCGCGCCGCGCGACTACCTGACGGGCGGCGAACTCTATTCGGTCAATCCGCTGGGCCAGTCGGTGCGCACCACGACACAGTCGGTGGCGCCCTCGAGCACCAACCTGCTGATCCGGCTTGAAATAAAGCTGTAGCGGGGCCATTCCCGTGACAAACTGATCGGCATCATCATGCAGACTACCCCAAGGCTGGGAGCGGCCTAGGTTACACCCGTGTTGTTGGTTTGAATTGGTCGATCGGGGAAACTTGGCACCAGCCGAAAAGCGGGTTTCACCGTCGCGTCCAGGCGCAAAAACGATGGCGGGTTCTTTTTTGGTTAGTGACATCGTTAGCCTCATGCGGTATTGATGGGTTGGTCCATCAACTTGCTCAGTCTGCCGACCCCAATTTTTGGTGAAGTCGGGGTTTCGAACCAACAGCAGAGAAACGCAGCACTGAGAGGCGCAGCACATGCGGTGCGTGGCGTCACACGCTACAATGCGTCGATGATCCGAAGCTTCAGGAACAAGGGCGTCGAGCGCTTCTTCCGATCTGGCTTACGCGCTGGGATCCAGGCCGCACACGCTCCGCGCCTGGCGCGGCACTGGCCTGCGCTGGATGCCGCCGAAGACATGAACCGTCCTGGCTGGAACTGGCACCCTCTCAAAGGCGGCTTTTCTGGTCACTGGTCGGTTAGCGTCAACCGCAACTGGTGTCTGACTTTTGCGTTTGAAAACGGCGATGCCATCCTGGTGGACTATCAGGATTAGCACTGAGGTG
>CAISIP010000510.1 GCA_903885415.1 uncultured beta proteobacterium | reverse complement strand
CGACCGACCTGCAGCAACCGGGGGAATTCCGCCAGATCGTGATCCGCACCGTCAACGGTATGCCGGTGCGCATCGGCGATGTGGCCAAGGTGGAGACCGGTCCGGCGAACGAGCGTTCCAATGTGCGGCTCAACGGCCGCGATTCGGTGGCGCTGGGCGTCATCCGCCAGGCAACGGCCAATCCGCTGGACCTGTCGGCGGGCGTACAGAAGTTGATGGTGAAGTTGGAGCGAGACCTGCCACCGGGTGTGACGCTGGCGGTCGCGAATGACAACTCGGTTTTCATCGACCGCTCGATCAAGGCGGTCTACAGCACCATCCTCGAGGCGGTGGTGCTGGTGGCGCTGGTGATCTTTTTCTTCCTGCGCACGTTGCGCGCCTCGCTGATTCCGCTGCTGACCATTCCAGTGGCGCTGGTGGGCGCTTTCGCCCTGATGGCGCTGGCGGGCTTTAGCGTCAACACCCTGACGCTGCTGGCGCTGGTGCTGGCGATCGGTTTGGTGGTTGACGACGCGATCGTCATGCTGGAGAACATCTACCGCCATATCGAGGAGGGTATGTCGCCGTTTCAGGCCGCCATCCAGGGCTCGCGTGAGGTGGGGTTTGCGATCATCGCGATGACCATGACGCTGGTGGCGGTTTATGCGCCGCTGGGCTTTACGCCGGGGCGCACCGGCCGTCTGTTCACCGAGTTCGCGCTGGCGTTGGCAGGGGCGGTGGTGGTATCGGGACTGGTCGCACTGACGCTCTCCCCGATGATGTGTTCTATTTTGCTGCGCCACAATCCAAAGCCCGGACTATTTGACCGCGGCATGGAGGCGGGACTGCAGGCGGTGCAGCGCGGCTACGCATGGCTGCTGGGTTGGACGCTCAGGGTGCGCTGGCTGGTGGTTCTGGTGGCCATCGGTAGCGGCTTCGTGTCGTGGAGCGTGCTGAAGGACATCAAGCGCGAACTCTCGCCGATCGAAGATCGCGGCGTGGTGCTGGCACAGGTCAACGGGCCCGACGGCTCGACGCTGGAATATACCAGCCGCTATGCCAGGGAGATCGAGAGGATCGGTAGCTCCTATCCTGAATTTGACAAGACCTTCGCGACCATAGGTAATCCGACGGTGGCGCAAGGGAATATATTCTTCCGCACCACGCCGTGGGAGCAGCGCAAGCGGACCACGCTGGACATGGCGCGGGAGATGGCGCCGCGTATTTCCGGGCTCACCGGGGTCACCGCTTTTCCGATCACGCCACCGTCGCTTGGCCAAGGCTTCACCCAGCGGCCGATCAACTTTGTGATCATCACATCGGAAAGCTACCAGAACCTGTCGCAGGCGGTGCGCGCTTTTCAGGACGAGTTGGCGAAGAACCCGGGCTTCGTGCAGGTCGACACCGACCTGCGGTTGAACAAGCCCGAGATACGGATGGAGGTCGACCGCGAGCGCGCAGCCGACATGGGCATCGGCGTCGACGCCATCGCGCGCGCCGTCGAGACCATGCTCGGCGGGCGCTTGGTGACGCGCTACAAGCGCCAGGGAGAGCAATACGACGTGATCGTCCAGACTAATCCGAGCGGGCGCGACACGCCCGACGACATCGAGAAAATCTTTGTGCGCGGCAAGGGCGAGGCGATGGTTCCACTGTCTGCGCTGGTCAAGCTCAAGGAGGAGGTGGTTCCGCGTGAACTCAATCACTTCGGTCAGCGGCGTTCGGCGACCATCACCTCCAACCTGTCGGCGAGTTATTCGGTGGGCGAGGCGCTGGACTTCATGGACGCCACCGCCAAGAAGGTGCTCAAGCCCGGCTACGCGACCGATTTGAACGGCTCGAGCCGGGAGTTCCGCAATTCGGCTAACTCGCTGGCGCTGGTGTTTGTGCTGGCGCTGGTGTTCATTTTTCTGGTGCTGGCGGCGCAGTTTGAAAGCTTCGTCGACCCCTTCGTGATCCTTCTGAGCGTGCCGCTGTCGATGGCCGGCGCCTTGCTGGCGCTGAAATGGTCAGGCGGAACGCTCAACGTGTTTAGCCAGATCGGACTGATCACCTTGGTCGGGCTGATCACCAAGCACGGTATCTTGATCGTCGAGTTCTCCAACCAACTCCGCGAGCAGGGCATGAGCATGATCGACGCGGTGAAGAAGTCGGCGTCGCAGCGGCTTCGCCCGATCATGATGACCACCGGCGCGATGGTGCTGGGCGCTTTGCCGCTGGCGCTCAGCACAGGCGCTGGTGCAGAAAGCCGGCGCCAGATCGGATGGGTGATCGTCGGCGGAATGAGCCTGGGAACGCTGCTGACGATATTCGTGGTGCCGACCATGTAC
Source organism: uncultured beta proteobacterium (assembly GCA_903885415.1). Lineage (GTDB taxonomy): Bacteria > Pseudomonadota > Gammaproteobacteria > Burkholderiales > Burkholderiaceae_C > CAISIP01. Next base: position 1,691 of record CAISIP010000510.1, on the reverse strand, counting down.
ACGCTGTTCGCGCGCAAGCACGCGCCGGGTGCGAAGAAGGAACTGGCGCTGCCGCCCACCGGCCCGAGCGGCGTGCCGGTGCCGCACCGGGACCTGGTGGTCGAGTAGGCCGAGGCGGGTCCGGGCCTGCTTCAGGCCGCTGCGGATACCCGCTCGCAGACCGCCTGCGTCACCTGCGCCGTGGTGGCGTTTCCCCCCAGATCGCGGGTGTGCAGCGCCGGATTGGCGGTGACTGCCTCGATCGCCTGCATCAGCGTGGACGCGGCCCGCGCTTCGCCCAGATGCTCCAGCAGCATCACGGCGGACCAGAAGGTTCCTATCGGATTGGCCAGGCCCTGGCCCATGATGTCGAATGCCGAGCCGTGGATCGGCTCGAACATGGAAGGGTAGCGGCGCTCGGGATCAATGTTGCCGGTGGGCGCGATGCCCAGACTGCCGGCCAGCGCGGCTGCCAGATCGCTCAGGATGTCGGCGTGCAGATTCGTTGCCACCAGCGTGTCAAGCGACGACGGCCGGTTGACCATGCGCGCGGTGGCGGCATCGACCAGTTCCTTGTCCCAGCGCACATCGGGAAATTCCTGTGCGATCTGCGCAGCAATTTCGTCCCACATCACCATCGCATGGCGTTGCGCGTTGGACTTGGTTACGACGGTCAGCAGCTTGCGCGGTCGCGAGCGCGCCATCGCGAAGGCAAAGCGCATGATGCGCTCGACACCGGCGCGGGTCATGATGCTGACGTCGGTAGCGGCTTCGATGGCGTGGCCCTGGTGCACGCGTCCGCCGACGCCGGCGTACTCGCCCTCGGAGTTTTCGCGCACGATGACCCAGTCCAGATCCTGCGGCCTGCATCGTTTGAGCGGGGCGTCGATACCCGGAAGTATGCGTGTGGGTCGTACATTGGCATACTGGTCAAAGCCCTGGCATATCTTCAGGCGCAGGCCCCACAGCGTGATGTGGTCGGCGATGTGCGGGTCGCCAGCCGAGCCGAACAATATTGCGTCCATGCCGCGCAGCGCGTCGAGCCCGTCCGCCGGCATCATCACGCCGTGGGCCCGGTAATAGTCGCCACCCCAGTCAAATGAGCGGAACGACAGCGCGAAGCGGTTCTGCGCGGCGGCCAGCGCCTGCAGCACGGTCTGCCCTGCGGGAACGACTTCCTTGCCGATTCCGTCGCCGGGTATGCAGGCGATCCTGTAAGTCTTCACAACGGTCCTTTCGGGGCTTGTACGGCTACAGGGCGCCGTCGAACATCATCACATCGACCTCGTCGCCAATCGCGACGTTGCCCTGGTCGTGGTGCAGCACGATCAGACAGTTGGCTTGCACCATGGAGCTCAGCACCCCCGAGCCCTGGTTGCCGGTGGTGCGCACCTGCAGTTGCCCTTGCGCCGCAGTGCTGACGCTGCCACGCTGGTATTCGGTGCGTCCGGCCTTCTTGCGAATCGCTTCGCTGCTGCGCGCGCGCAGCAGCGGCGGCGCGCTGCCCTGGGAGCCCATCATCTGTAAAAGAGCAGGGCGCACGAAGGCCAGAAAGGTGACCATGACGGCCACAGGATTTCCCGGAAGGCCGAACAGGATCGCCGCGCGACCCGACTCGGCTGGCTGCGCTGCTATCTGGCCTACCGCCATCGGGCGGCCCGGTCGCATCGCGATGCGCCAGAATGCGACGCCACCGCTGTCGCCCGCGAGTT
>CAISIP010000509.1 GCA_903885415.1 uncultured beta proteobacterium | reverse complement strand
GGTCGCCACGCTGATCCTGTCGGGTAAGTTCCTTGGCTTCCTGCCCGACCATTACGCGGCGGGCTTCGCGGGCTCCGGCCAGATGCGTGCCCTCAAGCCCAACTTTTTCGCTACGCCTGCAGTTTCCTGGGAATCTTGCGCCGCTCGCCAGAGCCCGCGCGCGCTACCCGCTTGTTTCAGAACTGTCTGGTCCGGGCGCACCGGGTGTAGGGGTAAGCCCTAGCCCGGATCCGGCCGCTGTGTCGTATGCTGCTCGGTCGCGGCACCGTCACGCAATCGTCATATTTTTGTGGGACATTGCGCAAGCTCCGCCGCGCCGAAGGCCTTGCGACATAGGCGGCGAAGCGGAATTGGATCCGCACGGTACCGGCCGAACCGGGAACTTCGACTTTTAGCAACAGGAGTGCACCCCATGTTCAAACCCACTATCCGTCAGCTGATGCTCGGCGCTGCGGCACTCGCCGTCTCGGCGCTGCTTGCGGTGCCGGCATTCGCGCAAAAGACCAAGATCACGGTCTACTCGGCGCTCGAGACCGATCAGGTCGGGCCCTATAAGCAGGCCTTCGAGGCCGACAATCCGGACGTCGAAATCGCCTGGGTGCGCGACTCCACCGGCGTGATCACCGCGCGCGTTCTGGCCGAAAAAGACAACCCTCGCGCCGACGTCATCTGGGGTCTGGGCGCTTCGAGCATCGCGCTGTTCGACTCGATGGACATGCTCCATCCCTACAGCCCCAAGGGCGTCGACCAGATCAAGCCGGCGTTCAAGAGCAGCAAGAATCCGCCGGCATGGACCGGCATGGACGCCTGGCTGGCCGTGATGTGCTTCAACACCATCGAAGGCGGCAAGAAGAACATGCCCAAGCCCGCGGCATGGGCCGACCTGACCAACCCGGCCTATAAGGACTCGATCGTGATGCCGAATCCGGCGTCGTCGGGAACCGGTTACCAGGCGGTCTACGCCTGGGTCCAGATCATGGGTGAAAAGGGCGCATGGGAGTTCATGGACAAGCTGCACCAGAACATAGCCGTCTACACCCACTCGGGTTCGGCACCCTGCGTGCAGGCTGGCAAGGGCGAGCGGGTGATCGGTATCGGCTTTGACATGCGTGGCGCCAAGGAGAAGACCGGCGGCGCTCCGATCGACATCATCCTGGCCAAGGAAGGCGCTCCGTGGGACATGGAGGCCACGGCCATCGTCAAAGGAACCAAGAACCTCGCCGCAGCGCAAAAGCTGGCTGATTTTGCAGTCAGCAAGAAGGCGTACGAGCTCTACGGCAAGTACTACGCCATCGTGGGTTATCCCGGAATGAACCCGGCGCCGCCGAACTATCCGCCCAGCGCCGATGCGGCAATGGTGAAGATAGATCTGTCCAAGATGGGCGCCGATCGCGCGAAAATTCTGGCTGAGTGGACGCGCCGCTACGACGGAAAGTCGGCGCCGAAATAAGCGCTTGCGGCCAGGCCGCTGCGGACAACGCGACCCTTGGCCGGCATGGTGTCGGCCAAGGGCATGGCGCTTTCACATGACAGATACTGCCCTGAACACACCGAATCAGCCCTACCTCCGGATCGACCGGCTTAGCAAGCGCTTTGGCACCTTCGCTGCGCTCAAGGAGGTGTCGCTTGAGGTTCCCCAGGGCGAGTTTGTCTGCTTTCTCGGGCCATCAGGATGCGGCAAGACCACGCTGTTGCGCGCTATCGCCGGGCTCGACATGCAGAGCTCGGGACGCATATTCCAGGCCGGTCGCGACATCTCCAATTTGCCCGCGTCCGAGCGCGACTTTGGCATCGTATTTCAGTCCTACGCGCTGTTTCCCAACCTGACGGTGCAGGCCAATGTGGGCTATGGGCTGGTCAGCCGTGGGCTGGCCAAGAGCGAGATCGCGGTCCGCGTCGCCGAACTGCTCAAGCTGGTGGACCTGGCTGATTCCGGACCCAAGTACCCGGCCCAACTCTCCGGCGGCCAGCAGCAACGCGTCGCGCTGGCGCGCGCGCTCGCGCTGTCGCCGGGCTTGCTGCTGCTTGACGAACCGCTGAGCGCGCTGGATGCCCGGGTGCGCGCCTACCTGCGCACCGAAATCCGCCGCTTGCACCAGCGCCTGGGCGTTACCACCATCATGGTCACCCACGATCAGGAGGAGGCGCTGACGATGGCCGACCGCATCGTCGTCATGAACGAGGGCGTGATCGAACAGGTGGGAACACCACTGGATGTTTACCGCCAGCCGGCCAGCGCCTTTGTCGCCGACTTTGTGGGGACCACCAACTTCCTGAACGCGCGCGTGAGCGGTCCTGGGCGGGTGCGCTTTGGCGACATCGAGCTGGCGTGCGAACTGGACCCGGATGCGGCGCCGGGAAGCGCCGTGACGCTGGCGGTTCGCCCGGAGGACGCGGTGGTTCGCAACACGGTGGCGGGCTCCGCCAACACCTTTGGTGCACGCGTTTGCGGCATTGAGTTCCTGGGTTCTTTTTGCCGCGTCGGGCTGTCCATCAACGGTGCCGCGCCCGCGCTGGTGGCCGACTGCTCGATCAACGCCGTGCGTGACCTGGCGATAGCCGAGGGCGTTGAACTGCTCGTCAGCCTGCCGCCTGAGCGTCTGCGCGTTTTCGCGCCAGCCAAGCCGCGGCCGTGACGCAGGCCGGCGTGGTCCAAGCCACTGGCGCGCCGCCGGGCCGGCGCGGTCTCGACCGCGACGACCTGCTGATGCGCTTGGGCGTTTGCCTGTTGGCGGGCTGGCTGTTGCTGACGCTGGCGCTGCCGCTGTGGTGGCTGCTGTCCAAGAGCTTTCATAACCAGAATGGCGAATTTGTCGGCCTGGCCAATTACGCCCAATACTTTTCCACGCCGGCACTGTTCGCTTCGGTCTGGAACAGTCTTTTCATCGCCGTGCTGACGACCGCCATTGTGCTGCCGCTGGCTTTTGTCTACGCCTACGCGCTGCAGCGCAGTTGCATGCGGGGCAAGGGCCTGTTTCGCGCGCTCGCGCTAATCCCGATACTGGCGCCTTCGCTGCTGCCAGCGATCTCGATGATCTACCTGTTCGGCAACCAGGGCCTGCTCAAGGAGTGGATGTTTGGCGTGTCGGTGTACGGTCCCTTTGGCATCGTCGTTTCGCAGGTGTTTTACTGCTTCCCGCATGCGCTGATGATCCTGATAGCGGCGCTGGCGATGGCCGACGCACGGCTGTACGAGGCGGCCGATGCGCTGGGCGCGTCCAAGGCGCGCGTCTTCTTCACCGTGACCCTGCCGGGCGCCAAATATGGCGTCATCAGCGCCGGCTTCGTGGTCTTCACGCTGGTCATCACCGACTTCGGCATCGCCAAGGTGATCGGCGGGCGCTTCAATGTGCTCGCCACCGACATTTTCAAGCAGGTGATAGGCCAGCAGAATTTCGAGATGGGCGCGGTGGTGGGCTTTGTGCTGCTGTTTCCGGCCGTTCTCGCCTTCGCGGCCGACCGCATCATCCAGCGCCGACAGGTCGCGCTCCTGTCCGCGCGCGCGGTGCCACTGGTGCCAAAACCCGCGCCGCGCCGCGACACCGTGCTGCTGCTATTTTGCACGCTGGTCGGCGGCATGGTCTTTGTCCTGTTGGCGATGGCGGTCTGGGCCTCGCTGGTGACGCGCTGGCCTTACAACCTGACGCTCACGCTGCACAACTACGCCTTTGGCGAGTTCGACACCGACGGCTGGACCGCTTACTGGAACTCGCTCAAGCTCGCCAGCTGGACCGCGGTGATCGGCACCATGGTGGTCTTCGTCGGCGCCTATCTGCTGGAGAAGACGCGCGCTTTCGCGGCC
>CAISIP010000508.1 GCA_903885415.1 uncultured beta proteobacterium | reverse complement strand
TTCGTCTTCCGCCACGGTGCCATAGGTCGAACGGTAGGTGTCGGCGGACACACCCAGGTAACCCTGCGCGAAGAACACTGAGCCGCCTACAGCCCCACCGTAGGTGCGTACGCCGGAGTTGCAGATGCGCCTGACGAATGCCGGCGAACCGGGTTTGGTGCATGCCAGCGCGACCGGTGCCGACGTGTCGCCGGCATCACGCTGAAATGCGTCCGCATGCAAGGCGAAGCGGTCGGTGCCGGTCTCGAGCAACAGCGCGGCGCCCTTCTCCGAATTGCCGCTGGAAAAACCGATGTCCGCCTTGCCAGCGACGCCACCAGATGCGTCGAACAGGGCTTCGCGGGGTATGCGGTTGTCGATCAGGTTGACGACCCCACCTACTGCGTTGCCACCATACAGGAGCGCGCCCGCACCACGCAGCACCTCGATGCGCTCGATGGTGATTGGATCGATGGCCGCAGCATGGTCATAGCTCAGTCCCGAGGCATCGACGCTCGCGCCGCTATTGGTGAGGATGCGGACCCTGTCGCCATCGAGCCCGCGGATCACCGGGCGGCTCGCGTTGGGACCGAAGTAGGTGCTGCTGACGCCGGTCAGTCCATCAAGGGTCTCTCCCAGCGTGCTCTTGGATCGCAGCGTCAGGTTCGTAGCCGAGAGTGCCACTGCAGGCGCGATCAGATCGGCTGCTCCCAGCGGATTACCGGTGATGGTGACGGGGGCCAGCAGACCGGGTGCTGCACTGGATTGGGCCAAGGCTGTGGCGGTTGCCAGCGTACCAAGAAGGGCAACTGCGCCAAGGCGCAGCGCGACAGGCGCAACGCGCAGGAGATGAATTGGAAAATTGGTTTTCATGGGCACACCGATAAATTGGGAACAATGGCCAATCAGCCCGCAGGCGCAGCGGCCGGCGAGGACTGGATCGCAACGAAATTCAGCGAAGTGCGGGAGGGCCGCGCGCCTGGAAGAGCGCGGGCAGGGGAAGCGGCGCCAGGGCAGCATGCATGCCCAGGAACGAGCAGGTCGACCCGAGCGGCGACACCGTGGTGATTAGCACGGGCGCCAGATCGGAGTGGCTGGTCTGATCAAACAGGCGGCAGGCCGCCTCGTCACCGTGCCCGCCAAACAGCTTGTCGACCCAACCCGCCTCAGCGTGCGGATGCTGTGCCGGCAATACGGGCGATTCTGAGCTTACAACATCGTGCCGATCATGGACGATACCGTGCATGAAGCCCTGGGCCTGCGCCAGGACCAGGGCAGCAGCGCAGCAAAGCGACAGGCTTTGCAGCCAGCGCCGAAGCAACGGGCTTCGCAGCAGTTGCATCGCTGCCGCTGCGCTACTTCACGCTCACCGCATCGGTAACCCGGTAGTACAGGCCGTAGGGATCGTCCTGCAACACGGCAAAGCGGCCTTCGACGACCACCGGCTCAAGTGAGTATTTGACCGGCGTACGGGTCTTGACTTCGACCATGCTCTCGGCACCGCCGGGAATGCAGAAGCTGCAGGTCATCGGAACCGAGGTCAGCAGGAAGTGCTTCTGCTTTTCGCCCGGATCCAGCGGCATCATGAAGCCTTGAATGCGCTGGGTCTTCTGGTTCAGCGCCAACTGACCGGGGGAAAAAACCGGCAGGATCCGGTTCTTTTCAGACTTGGTCTTCAGGTCGGTCAGCACCGACCAGGGTATGACATCGGCGCGCGCTTCAAGCGGTGCAAAAAGGCTGTTGGGCGAATGCACGCCGGGGCCGGTACCGGCCGCAGGCATGGCACCTTGCTGCGCCAGCGCGCCGGCGAACGGAACGCCAAGCAGCAGCGCAGACAGCGCCAGTTTGCGCAAGCCAAGGCTCAGGATCGAGGCGGCAGGGTGCATGGGGGCTCCGTTGGTTATCGCAGTCGGGATGGGGGATTCGGTAGGCAGCAGCCAGGTCGGGGAAGCAGCCGCTAATGCGCGTGCTTCATACCGCAGAACTTACCGATCGCCAGTCCCTTGCAGGCAGCCTGCAGCTCCTTGCCGCAAACCGCTTCGGCCTTGCCCGACTCCAGACATTTTGCGGCATTTTCATGCGCCACGGCAATAGCCCGATGGCGCGCAATGTCTTCCCGGATTTCCTTGTCGGCATGGGCAGCGCCCGCCAGGACCGCAGACGCCACCGAACAGCACAGGCCCACACCCACCAGCAGCGCACGAACAAATTTCAACCGTCTTCTCCCAGATGTCAACGCCCATTCAGCAGCGTCGTGACGTCGATTCTATAGGCCCCGATCGCCGGCAGCAGCGCCGCCAGCAAGGCCACCGAGACGCCCACCGCCGGCACCGACCATTCGACCGGCAACCAAATCAGACCGGTCAGCGGCAAGGACCGCTGCGCCTGCATCCAGCTACCGACCCCATGCACGATCAGGTGGCCCAGCAGCAGCCCCAGCGCGCTGGCAAGCAAGGCCAGCAACAGCGCCTCGCAGACAACGATACCCGCCACCTTGGCAGGCGGCGCACCGAGCATGCGCAGCATGGCCAGATCGGCCCGGCGCTCGCGCACCGCGCTCCACAGCGCGATGAAGACGCTCAGCCCCGCGCTGAGCAGCAGTACCACGCCAAAGCCGCGCAGCACGTCGGTGCCTACGCCCACCATACGCAGCAGCCGGGTGATCTCCACCGCCGGCGCCGCCGCCTGCATGCCGGTCGTCGTGTTGACCAGGCGCGGCAGGCTCACTGCGGCGAGCGGGCTGCGGTAGCGGATCAGCGCCATCGTCACCTCGCGCTCGTCGTGCATGATCTTGCGGTCCTCGTCGTCGAGCGCAGTGGCCTTTTCGTGCAATTGCCAGACCGATTCGGTAGCGGTCAGCACCAGCCGATCGAGAACGCAGGCGCACGGCGCCAGCAGCCCCGACACCTGGTAGTTGTTGTCGCCGTGGGCATGGCCGCCAGCTCCGAGTCCGTGCGAGCCGGCGAATTGCGCGCCCACATGCAGCCCGGTGCTGTGCGCCACCTCGGCGCCGACGACGGCCTGCATCGGCTGCGACCAGATGGCGCCCTGCGCAAGGCTGGCCTGGTAATGCGCCGGGTAGGCCGGGCTTGTGCCCACAATGCGAAAGCCGCGAAAGCTGTCGCCCAGACTCAGCGGTATGAGCTCCGCTACCTGCGGGTTCTTCTCCAGTTCCTGCACCTCCTGCAGCGCGATATTGCCGGTCGGCACGTCGACATGAAAGACGCCGGCCAGGATCAGCTGCAGCGGGCTGCCCTTGGCCCCGACGACCAGGTCAATTCCCGCCAGGTCACGCTCGAAGGCGTGGTCGAGCTGCTCGCCCACCAGCAATACGAAGCTGATCGACGCCAGACCCAATGTCAGCAGCAGCAGGTTCAGAGCAGCCGCCAGCGGTTGCGACAGCAGATAGCGCCAGGAGACGGACAGCAACTTCATGGCGTGCGCCCGCTGCCGATGTCGGCAAGGCCCCGGACCCGGCACAGCAGCGCCTGCGGCATGGCGGCGGCGACGCGCGCGTCGTGTGTCGCCACCACCAACGTGGCGTTGCACGACCGCGCGCTGGACAACAGCAGTTCCAAGGAAGCCTGCGCGGCTTCGTCGTCCAGACTCGCGGTGGGCTCGTCGGCCAGAATGACGCGAGGGCGCAGCAGCAGGGCCCGCGCGAGCGCGACGCGCTGCGCCTGGCCGCCCGAGAGTTGGCTCGGCCGGCGCTGCGCCAGCGCAGACAGCCCGAGCAGGTCCAGGCACCGCGCGATCGCCGCAGCATCCTCGGCCGCGCCAGCCGCCCACTGCGCGAGCGCCAAGTTGCCGGCCACAGTCAGCGCCTCGCTCAGGTGCAGCTTTTGCGGCAGAAAACCGATGGCCCTGGCCCGCCAGGCGTCGATCGCGACCGCCCTGAGCGCCGACAGATCCTGACCCGCGACCCTCATCTGGCCACCGGTGGGCCTGAGCAGTCCCGCTGCCAGCGCAAGCCAGGTCGACTTGCCCGAACCCGACGCACCGTGCAACAACATCACACCGCCCTGCGCCAGTTCGACATCGGGGAAATGCAGCGCCTGCACGCCCGCATAGCGGTAGGCCAGTGCCCGGCTGCTGATCATGGCTGCGACTCCGGCGCAGGAGCATATGGCGGCCTTGCAGCGCTGCGCGTCGGCACTAACCGTGGGGCGTGTGGCATCAGATTGGGGTCTCGGGGTTCCGCTGCGCCGCCCAAGCTCGGGCAAGCGCAGCCGATCGCACTATAGGCGAACCGTGTTGCGCGATTGTGAACGCGGCCCGCACCGGGTGGCGCGCAAGACCGCCTGGTACCTGCCGCGATGGCGCTGGGCTATAGTCTTTCGCATGCACACTTCCCCCTCCGACACCCC
>CAISIP010000507.1 GCA_903885415.1 uncultured beta proteobacterium | reverse complement strand
TCGGCCTCACACCCCGCTGGCGGGCCGATCGCGGCGCTGACCCGTGCATCCATCCGTTTGCGCCTTGCACCGGCATTTTGGCGTTATGCGCCGGCTGCGCAACATGCAATCGATTCGGCCGCGGGTTGTCGATTGGCCGTGGGCTTGGGCGAGGCGCCCTTTTTGCGCCAGGCAACATTCAGCGTCTGGGACGACGTAGCCGCCATGGACGCCTACGCCCGCAGTGGCGCGCATCTGGAGGCCATCCGCGCCGCGCGCCTCAACCAGTATTTCTCGGAGTCGCTCTTTGCAAGGTTTGTGGTGCTGGGCATGCGCGGCACCTGGAAGGGGCGCACATATGCCCCTGAGCCGGCGCTGGCCCATGGCCTTGCCTGAGGCGCTTCGGGACCACCGGGTGGTGGTGGTGGGCGCGGGCATCGGCGGTCTGGTCAGCGCCTTGGAGCTGGCGCGCCTCGGCATGCGGGTCACGGTCGTGGAAGCGGGCTCCACGCCGGGTGGCAAGATGCGGCAACTCGTGGTCGATGGGGCCGCCATCGACTCCGGCCCCACGGTGTTCACCATGCGCTGGGTGTTCGACCAGTTGCTGGCCGACCTGAGCACCTCGCTGGAGGAACTGCTGGTGCTCGAGCCTCTGGGCATCCTCGCACGCCACGCCTGGCGCGGCGCGGGTGGCACGCTGGACCTTTTTTCCGACATCGGCCGGTCCGAGCAAGCCATCGCCGCCTTCAGCAGCCCGCAGGAAGGCCGCCGGTTCGTGGCATTCTGTGCGCAAAGCCGTGCCCTTTACCGCACGCTGGAGGGCCCCTACATCCGGTCGGAAAGGCCAACGCTGTTGAGCATCGCGCGCGAGCTCGGCCCGCGCGGTTTGGGTGTGCTCATGGGGCTGGGGCCGTTTGCAACGATGTGGGGCGCTTTAGGCAAACAGTTTCACGACCCGCGGCTGCAGCAGCTCTTTGGGCGCTACGCCACGTATTGCGGGTCTTCGCCCTGGCTCGCGCCAGCCACCCTCATGCTGGTGGCGCAGGTGGAGCAGGACGGCGTCTGGTCGGTCCGGGGCGGCATGCACGCCGTGGCGGTGGCGTTGGCGGGGCTGGCGCAAGACTTGGGTGTGCAGTTCCGCTACGGCACCGCCTGCAGCGAGATCGAAGTTCAGGGTGGGCGGGCCAGCGGCGTGCGACTGGCCGATGGTGTGCGCATCGCGGCAGACGCGGTGGTGTTCAACGGCGACGCGGGCGCATTGGCGCAGGGGCTGCTGGGCGAGTCGGTCCGGGGCGCAGTGCCTCGCGTTGAAGTGGGCGAGCGCTCCCTGTCTGCGCTGACCTGGTCCATGAACACCCGCGCCAGCGGCTTTGCGCTGGTGCGCCACAACGTATTCTTCGATTCGGACTACGCCGGCGAGTTTGACGATATTTTTCGCAAACGCACCCTGCCGCGCCACGGCACGGTGTATGTCTGCGCGCAGGACCGCCATGACGACGCACAGCAGCCCACCGGATGTGAGCGTCTGTTGTGCCTGGTCAATGCGCCGCCGGATGGTGACACCCGCTCTTTTGATGTACCGGAGACCCACGCATGCGAGACCCACAGCCTGGCGCTGCTGCGCCAATGCGGCTTGATGCTGCAGCCCCAGTCGCACCAGGTGGCACTGACCACGCCGCAGGGATTCGACCGGCTCTTTCCAGGCTCGGGCGGAGCGCTGTACGGCCGGGCGACGCACGGCTGGATGTCGGCGTTCCGGCGGCCGTCGTCGC
>CAISIP010000506.1 GCA_903885415.1 uncultured beta proteobacterium | reverse complement strand
CGCAGCTGGAATTTCTGGATCTTGCCGGTGGAGGTTTTTGGAATCTCCTCAAAGCGCAGCTCGCGCGGCACCTTGTAGCTGGCCAGCAAGCCCTTGCAATGGGCGATCAGCTCCGCCGCGCTGGCGCTCGCGCCGTGGCGCAGTTCGACAAAAGCCAGGGGCGTCTCTCCCCACTTCGGGTCCGGCTTGGCCACCACCGCGCAGGCGAGGACGGCCGGGTGGCGGTACAGCGCGTCCTCGACCTCAATCGAACTGATGTTCTCGCCGCCCGAAATAATCACGTCCTTGCTGCGATCGCGGATCTTGACGTAGCGGTCCGGCTCCACCACTGCCAGGTCGCCGGTGTGGAACCAGCCGCCTTCGAAAGCCTTTTCGGTGGCGGCGGGGTTCTTCAGATAGCCCTTCATCACGATGTTGCCGCGAAACATGATTTCGCCCATGGTTTTTCCGTCAGCCGCCACCTCGTCCATCGATTCGGGATCGCGCACCGTCATCGCCTCTTGCAAGGGGTAGCGCACGCCCTGGCGGCCGTTGAGGCGGGTTTGCTCCGACACGCTGTGCTGTGCCCATGCGGGCCGCTTCACGGCCACGGCAGCCGGGCCGTATACCTCGGTCAGCCCGTAGACATGGGTGATGTCGAAGCCAATGCGCGCCATCGCCTCGATCATCGCCGCCGGCGGCGCGGCGCCGGCCACCATGCCGCGCACCTGCTGGTGGATTCCGGCGCGCATGGCGTCGCTTGCGTTGTAGATCAGGCTGTGGACGATGGGTGCGGCGCAGTAGTGGTCGACATCGTGCGCGCGCATCGCGTCCAGGATCGCCTGCGCGTCGACCCGGCGCAGGCAGACATGCGTTCCGCCGAGCATGGCCACCGTCCACGGAAAACACCAGCCGTTGCAGTGAAACATTGGCAGCGTCCACAGGTACACCGGAAAGTTCGGCATGGTCCATGTCGTCGCGTTGCACACCGCGTTGAGGTAGGCGCCACGGTGATGCGTCACCACGCCCTTGGGGTCGCCGGTGGTGCCCGAGGTGTAGCTCACCGCGATCGCGTCCCATTCGTCGGCCGGGCCCTGCAGCCTTGGAAGTGGATCGTGCGCGGCCAGTAAGGCCTCGTACTCGTACGTGCCCAGCAGATCGCCGGGGCCGGTATATTCGCTGTCGGCGACGTCGATCACTACCAGCTGTCGGCCAAACTGTCCGCGCAACAACGCCAGTGCGGGTGCGATCAGGGCTGCGAATTCCCGGTCGGTGATCAGCACCGCCGCCTCGCAGTGGTTCATCTGCCAGGCCAGTAGTGCCGGGTCCAGCCGGGTGTTGAGGGTATTGAGGACGGCGTTGAGCGCGGGCACCGCGTAATGGGCTTCGACCATCTCGGGGCTGTTGGGCAGCATCACGCTGACCGTGCTGCCACGCGCCACACCCATCGCGCGCAAGGCGGCGGCCAGTCGTGCGCAGCGTTCGCGCGTTTGTGCCCAGGTGTAACGCCGCTGCCCGTGCACCACCGCCGGCAGGTCGGAGAACACCTCGGCACTGCGTTCGACAAAACTCACCGGCGACAGTGCCACGAAGTTGGCCGGATGGCGGCCCAGCTGCTGGTCGTAGATGCTATGCATGACACTATCTTTTTCCGTTGCGCAGCCCTTATGGTCTCACAGGGCGCCCAGGGGCTCGCCGCAGGGGCGCACCCGTGGGTCGGCAGACGCTCCGGTCCCCATGTCCGGCCGCCCCCGTCCACAGAGGGTGGCGGCTCAAAGCCAGTATGCTCAGACGCATGGCCAGAACAACCGAAATGACCGAGCTAGAACTGGCCGCGGTGGCCAGCCGCAACCTGCGCTACTACGACCAGCGCGCACAGGAGTTTTTTGCCGGCACCAGGGACCACGACGTCAGTCAAAACATCGATGCGCTGCTTGCGTGCATACAGGGCCAGGCCCCGTTCAAGATTCTTGACTTCGGATGTGGCCCCGGCCGAGACCTCCATACCTTCAAGTCACTCGGACATGTCGCGGTCGGACTCGAAGGCAGTGCATGTTTTGCACAAATGGCGCGCGACTACAGCGGATGCGAAGTCTGGCAGCAGGACTTCCTGCGGCTTGAACTGCCGCAAGCCTTCTTCGATGGCGTGTTTGCCAATGCGTCGCTGTTCCACGTTCCGGTACAGGCATTGGCCGATGTGCTGCGCGCATTGCATGCGGCGATAAAGCCCAACGGCGTGTTGTTCAGTTCAAACCCCCGTGGCAACAACGAAGAGGGATGGAACGGCGAGCGTTACGGTGCCTACCACGATATCGACGCTTGGCGCGGATTTATGACGAGCGCCGGTTTTGTCGAGTTGCGGCATTTCTACCGGCCGCAGGGCTTGCCGCGGGAACAGCAGCCCTGGTTGGCCAGCGTCTGGAGAAAGCGTGACCGGGACCCTCTGAGCCCTGAAGGCGGATGGTCTGGTGCGCCGCGCGCAGCCATTACCCCACCCCTACCCGACAGACAAGCGCCATGAAAGAACGGTTCCTGCTGGATCCCGGCATCGTGTTTCTCAACCATGGCTCGTACGGTGCCTGCCCCAAGCCGGTGTTCGATGTCTGGCAGGGCTGGCAGCGCGAGATCGAGCGCAATCCGGTCCTGTTCCTTGGTCGGCGCTCCGCGCCGCTGCTGCGCCAGGCGCGCGAGCGGCTGGCCGAGTACCTTGGCGCCGACACCGACGAACTCGTCTTCGTTCCCAATGCGACCACCGGGGTCAACATCGTCGCCAAGTCCCTGAGTCTGCGCCCGGGCGACGAGGTGCTGACCACCGACCTCGAGTACGGCGCCTGCAGCGTCACGCTCGAGAAAGTCTGCGCGCAAGCGGGTGCCATTTTGGTGGTCGCGCCGGTGCCGTTGCCGTTCACCCGTGACGGCTTTGTGCAGGCCATGGTCGACGCGATGACGCCCAGAACCCGGCTGCTCATGATGAGCCACATCACCAGTCCGACGGCACTGCGTCTTCCGGTCGAGCCTGTGGTGGCACAGGCCCGTCAACGCGGCATTGCGACGCTGATTGATGGCGCCCACGCGCCGGGACAGATTGCGCTCGCGCTGACCTCGCTGGGCGCTGACTACTACACCGGCAACTGCCACAAGTGGATGTGCGCCCCCAAAGGCACCGCCTTCCTGCACGCGCGCGCCGAGCACCATGCGGGGCTGCAGGCCCTGGTCACGAGTTGGGGCTATGCGGCCCCCCCGGGCCCGTCGGCCTGGGACAACTTCATTGGCCAGGGGTTGTTCGAGCGGCGCATGCAGTGGCAGGGATCGCGTGATCTTTCGGGCTTTCTGTCGGTGCCATCCGCCATTGATTTTCTTGCTGAGCATGACTGGGTGCGGCGGTGCGCAAGCTGCCATGAAAAGGCGATGGCGCTGATGCACCGTGTCTGCGCGCGCACCGGCATCGCCCCCATCGCTGCTGACGAATACTTTGTGCAGATGGCGCCGCTACCGGTGCCGCACCAAGACGGCGCCGCTTTGCGCGCTCGGCTCTTCGACACCTTTCGAATCGAGGTGCCTGTGACGCAGCATGGCAACGCGTCGCGCGCGCGCAGTTTCGTACGCGTGTCGGTGCAGCCGTACACCACCGACGCGGACCTGTCCGCGCTGGAGTCGGCCCTGGAGCAGTTGCTCAAGCCCGGGTGATCCTTGATGCCAAGCGGCTGAACTTGGCGTCCATCGATACCAGATTCACGGGCGCCACAGTATGCTTACCCCCGCTTGCCGCAGCCGCTAAACTACCCTGCAAATGCTCCGAAACGATGCCGATTCTTGGGGCGCTCCATCCAAGCTCTTGCATTGGGTGATGGCAGCGCTGATCTTCGTGCAGCTTGCGCTTGGCCTTGCTGCCGTGGGCTGGCGTCTGTCGCCGGCCAAGCTTGATCTCTTCGTCTGGCACAAGTCGATTGGTATGCTGATACTCGCCTTGCTCCTTATGCGTCTGTGGTGGCGCCTAGCTGGCCGCGTGCCGGCGCTGCCGTCCCAAATGGCGCCGTGGGAGCGCTGGGGCGCGCAGATCAGTCATTTCCTGCTGTACGCCTTGATGCTGGCGCTGCCCCTCACCGGTTGGGTCATCAGTTCGGCAAGCAATGTGCCGTTTCGGATCTTCTGGGCGGTTGCGCTTCCCGCGATCATGGCGCCGGACAAAGCCACAGCCGACTTGTTCGCGTCGGTTCATGGCTGGCTGGCCACGCTGCTCGCGTTCGCGCTCGTCGCGCATGTGGGCGCCGCGCTGCGTCATCACTACATCAAGCACGATGCCGTGCTCGCGCGCATGCTTCCCTGGAGGGCGCGATGAAGAACATCGCCTTCCTGGCCCTGGGACTGTTGCTTGCGATGCCCACGCTTGGCGCGGATTGGAAAATGGATCCAGTGGGCAGCAAGCTCGAATTCGTTGCCGTCTTCGAGAAGACTCCGACGCCGGGCGTTTTCAAGGAGTTCGATGCGCGGCTGCGCTTCGATCCCGACAAGCCTGCCGGCAGTAGCCTGGACGTCACCGTGAAGGTGACAAGCGCCGACATGAGCATCCCCGACGTGAACAAGGAGATCCGCAACAAGGACTGGTTTGACTACGCCGGCTTTCCGCAGGCCGAGTTTCGTTCGACCGACCTGCGCCGCGACGGCGTGCGGTACGTCGCGCGCGGCACGCTATCCCTAAAGGGCTTGAAACAGACGGTCGAGGTGCCGTTCACCTGGACCGATTCGGGCAGCGGCGCGCTGATGGAGGGCGAACTCACGCTAAAGCGCGGCGATTTTGGTATCGGACTGGGCGACTGGAAGTCGACCGACGTAATCGGCGCTGAGGTGAAGCTGAAGTTCAGGGTGAAGCTGCGCAAGGGCTAAGGATGCGGCGCAGACACATTGTGGCGCTTGTGGCACCTGCGCTTTTCCTCGCCGCTTGCGGCGAGTTGCTACGGGTCCAGGCGCCGGTGGCGCCGCCGGCCGAGTTTCCGGAGCGCTATTATCTGCAGGCCCATAAGCAGGGTCGGCCCGTGTACCGAGTCGACCCCGCCGAGTCGCTGGTCGTGATCGAGGTACGCCGCGGCGGTTCGCTTGCGCGCCTAGGACACGATCACGTCGTGGCAAGCCGCAATCTCACCGGCTATGTCGCGCCGGGCGAGGGCCGCGCGGACATGTTCGTCGCCTTGGCGCGCCTGGTTGTCGACGAAGCACAACTGCGCCAAGAGGCGGGCTTCGACACCCAACCCAGCGAGTCCGACATCGACGCCACCCGATCAAACATGCTGCGCCATGTGCTTGAAGTCGAGCGCTTTCCTTTCGCGTTGATCGCCGTCTCGGGCGCGGTGGCGACCCAAAAGAAGGCCACGCTTTCCGTGTCGATCACGCTGCACGGGCAGACACGCACCCTTTGGGTGCCGGCCGAAATCGAAGCGGACGAGCAGAACATCCGCGTGGCGGCAAGGCTCGCTTTGAACCAGACGGATTTTGCTATCACCCCTTACTCGCTCCTCGGCGGAGCTATTGCGGTGAAGGACGCCCTGGAACTGCGCTTACGCATCAGCGCACGGAGAATCGCGGATTAGGCCCGCTTGTTGCCTTGAGGTGAGGGCGCATCGGCCTATGTGCTATCGGGATAGTGCCGACAATAGGATTCCAGACCGACCCGGTATGGTCAAAAAATCCATCCGAGTCAATTTTCAAATCAAAACCGCCCTGTCTACGGCCTTTTCTTCCCATTGACAATCGTGCCCCAACCGACCCCTTGGAATGGAGACTCACAGTGCAAGACCACGAACGCTGCTGTGGCACCGGAACCTGCATCATTGACGCGCAAGGCCGCTGCTGGTGCGGTCAGCAGTGGGATGGCCAGAAGATGTGTCCCCCTGCTGCGCTGAGCGTAAATAACACGCCAGCGTCCCAACTGGCTCAGCCGGAAAAAGAAGGGGATTCCAAGTGATTGCAGACCATGCCACGGCTGCGTCGATATGGGCGAAGCGTATGGGCTACGGCGGACTCATTCCGTTTGTCACGCTGGCGCTTGCCGTTTTTGTAGCAGATCCGGCCCGCCATGCCCTTTTAGGTTTGGCACTGCTCGCTTACGGCGCAACGATTGCAAGTTTTCTCGGCGCAATCCACTGGGGCTTGGCAATGGCTAAGGCATCCGAACCATCGCTTTTCTCACTGGGCTGGGGGGTTACGCCCAGCCTAGTCGCGTGGGGCGCGCTCATGGCGGGGCCCAGGGTGGGCCTGTTGCTCATTGCCGGCTTGCTTTGGGCATGCTTCGCAATAGATCGCGTGCTGTATTCCCGCTATGAGGCTCAAGAATGGCTACCCATGCGCCTGGTGCTGACCTTCGTTGCGAGTGCCTGTTGCATTGCGGGTGCACTGGGCGTGTCCCTATGACAGCATGCACGCTGAATGTGCACACCGCAACGAATCGGAGGAAGGTCGTTTTGGTCGGCGAAGGAACATGGAGCGGCGAATTCGACGCCAACACCCCAAAGTAGCGATGCCGGTGGGTGCGCGCCGGGAGCACCAGCGCAGCAATACGGTCGATCAGCTCCAGGGGCGTCAATCTCAGCTCGTCAGCCCTGGTACTGCGCTTGACACTGGGCGGCTCGCTGTGCTGTTTGGCGAGTATCTCTTTGACCTGGTAACTCTCCAAGAGCCCCCTGCCCACAAAAGTGCGCAGGATGCGCCGACGCAGGCAGGCTTGCACTTCAGCCACAGCGCCCGCAGGAATGTCGCTGCGACCCCACCGTATCCCCACCCCCCTGAATCCAGACTGGGAATCCACCGTCCGGCTACACACTGTTCGGCTCAAACCGCCCCCTTGCTTTTTGATTGCAGACCCCCGCGGGGTATATAAAAATCTGCGTAGGCGCCCATAACTACCGGCCAGATCGATGTCAATGCATTTGAAACGGCTGTTGGCTTTAGCCCCATCATTTGGAAAGACTCGCCAAATCGATTCCTTCGTGTTGAGCCACCATCTCCAAGGCGGATTCAAACAATGCGCGCGCAGAGCCAGATACAGAACTCAGGTAAGCATGAATATGTGCATCTTCACTGGATTTATTCAAGCAATCGTGGCTGTATTGTTCAAAGCTTGCCAATTGCGCGATGATTTCAGCCACGTGACGCGGGCATTCGCACAGCACATGGGTGGCAATACCAGATACACGCATGAGGGTCATATCGTTGAATTTTCGCGGAGGTATCAAAGTTCCAGAACTTGATCCAATTGCGCTTTGTGCTGGATCGATCAGAAGTACTGCATTAATCAAGTCTGCCAAATCAGCATCGCTGATGGGGTCTCTGCGCACAATCATTCCGCAGCGTTTCATGGCCTCAATGATGGGCTCTTGCCCAAAACTGTACAACACAATCACCTGAAAAGCGCCGTGAGTTTCTGCCAGACGGTGGATGTCGACTTGAACTCCTGCATGCAATGAATTGCAATGGATGAGCAAAATTTGTGGCTTGTGCTGCCCGGTGCTCTCGAGCGCCTGGCTGATATTGTTGTAGATATCGGTCACCTTGATGGCGTGGCGTTGAAAGCCTAAGCTGAACTTCTTGGACTCGATGCGGCTTGCAAGTGTCAGGCCTACAACGGCCATGGACACTGTAGCCCCAGGGTACTCAGCAGGCTGTTTTCTTTGGTTGGCCGACTGTTGCTTTTGTAGCAAGTCATTGAGCGCAGTGCGCGAGAGCGGGGCGACACTGCTGATGCTGTGGCCATTTTCGGTGAGCCTCTTTAGCAGCGTAGCCTTTAAAACGTCGTCATCGCTGTAAAGGCGGTGCTTGCCCTCTGTTTTGTGCGGGGTGAAGCAGTCATACCTTGCTTCCCAAATGCGCAAAGTGGGTGCGGGTACGCCGCTCAGGCTGGACACGGCGCCAATCTTATGGGGGTGTAGAAGAGGAGTTTTCATTGGATAAATTTTTGATTGAAGAAGTATTGAATAGAAAAACTGCCTTATTTTAGACGATTGTACAGATAAATTGGAATTCATGCTAGATTGGAAGTTCTGACAAGCAAACAAGAGTTGCAAATGCTAAACGCCCGTGCTGTACAAGCCTTGAAAGTCATCGCGCTGATTGCCAGTCCAAGCTCATGTCGACCGGTCAACTCAAGGCAGCTATCGCTGCGACTGGGGCTGTCCACTTCCTACATTGAGATTTTGTTAGAAACCCTCAAGAAAAATGAATTGGTGGTTGCCAGACGTGGGCCGGGTGGGGGATACCTTTTACAAAAGTGTGTCGATGAGCTATCGGTGTGGGATGTTGTCAGATGCTTTGAGCAAGAAGAAGATCCGAGCGTTGAAATCCGGACGAAAGAATATTCAAGTTGTTTGGAAATATGCCTACAACTCCATCAGATCAAACAAAACTTTTTACAGAATTACCCCGTCACTGGCATCACAATAAATTTCCCTCAAATCGAGGAAAAAGCCTTGGTGCGGAAACTCTCGAGCCCTTTCAAGCCCCTTGCAAGCAAGTTAGCACCCGCGGCTCCAAATTCTGTATTTGACTTGCCTAATTTTATGTATCCACGTGCTGCCTGAGTGCGAGGCAGATATGAAAATCACATACATGTTGGTCAATAGGTCTGGCAAGGGTCGCCGCATACCTGCGGGAGGTGCTTGGCAGTGGATACATCACGTAGAAGATGCCCCGCAAATGAGGGCTGTATTTTTGAAGCTCAAAAAAAGAATTCGCGTTGACAGACTCACCTTGGCAAACTTGCACTTGGAGCACCGGCAATCCTCAGAAGATTTCTTGGAAATGGCAAGCTTTGAATACAAAGGCCCTGTGATTTACGATGAAACCATATCGCCGAAAAGAATCATTCTTGTGCACGAAGAATCTGTTGATGAACAATTAGCAGAGACCACTTGATATGGAGATTGTAAAAAATTGCACAAATGTTCTCTACGACGGCTCTTGTCCATTGTGTGCGCTTGAGTGGTCTCTGGCGCTGCTGCCTTTGTTTCTGTTTGGGAAAAGCTACCCAAATTCCGCTACCTTGCTGCT
>CAISIP010000505.1 GCA_903885415.1 uncultured beta proteobacterium | reverse complement strand
GGCGAGCTTGACCAGTTTCGCTTTCGGACTGGCTTGCGCGGCATGCGCGATCTGCAGGCGTTTGCGCTCGACCTTGGGCAGCAGCTTGTCATCAGTGACCTCGAGCACGATATCGCGCACCACCGCACCGAACTCGGCCTCCAGTTCGGCATCGGCGGGGCGCGGTTGCCATACGGTCGAGCCGCTGTCCTTTGCGCCTACCGCAGTGAATACCTCGACCATGCCGCGGTGGCTGATATAGATTTCGGTATCGCCCGAGGGGGTCCGCTCCAGCCGGGTCCTGAATCGGTCGCGCTCCGCCGTTGCATACAGGGAGTCCAGCAATTTTCCCAGCGCGCTGCGGATGTAATCCATCGGAATCTTGGCCCGATTTTCGGCCCAGTCGGTTTCCATGATTCCGAGGTTGCTCTGGTCGAGCGTCAGAACAAAGCCGCTCTCCTGCCAGAAATCCTTGATCGGATCCCACAGTTGCTGTGCCGGGCGTTTGACGACCAGCCAGCGTTGGTTGCCCAACCGCTCGACCCGGATATCCGATATCGCCGCAGCGGCCACGGGTGCGGCGGCCGTGGCCAGGCCCGACTGGTAGGAGGAGGCTGTGACCGCCCCGCCCGCTATGGCATAGCGGTTGTCGCGCGAGAGCTGGGTCAGGTCGGGCGGGACTAGCAGCGACGGCGCCTTCGCCGTGCTCTTGTAGTCCACTTTGTCGCTTTCGAGCACCGAGCAGCCGTTGAGGGCCAGCGCCATGCCCAGCAGTGCCAGTCTTTTAAAGGGGATCACCAGGTTGTCCTTCGTTGAGTAGGTGGTCAGACCAGGCCGGCAGACGCCAGGGCAGCTTCAAGAGCCGCCTGGTAGGCCGGCTCCAGCGGTGTCATCGGCAGGCGCATGGCGCCGCCGCACAGGCCCATGCGCTGCATGGCCCACTTAAGCGGGATCGGATTGGCCTGCACGAACAGCTGCTTGTGCACCGGCATCAGTTGCAATTGGATTTCCATCGCCCGCCGGGCGTTACCGGCGATCGCCGCAGCACATAGCTCATGCATCAGGCGCGGCGCGATATTCGCTGTCACGCTCACGTTGCCCTGGCCACCGCACAGCATCAGCGCGACCGCCGTAGGGTCGTCGCCCGAGTAGACCGCAAAGTCCTCGGGCAGATCGCGGATCAGCCACTGCGCGCGTTCGATATTGCCGGTCGCTTCCTTGATGCCGATGATGCCCGGTACTCTGCTCAGGCGAAGCACGGTTTCGTGCGCCAGGTCGGCGACGCTGCGCCCTGGAACGTTATAGAGCACCATCGGCAGGTCGACCGCCTCGGCGATCGCCTTGAAGTGCTGGTACTGGCCTTCCTGGGTCGGCTTGTTGTAGTACGGGACGACTTGCAGGTGGCAGTCCGCTCCCACACCCTTGGCAAAGCGGGTCAGCTCGATGGCTTCGGCGGTCGAGTTGGCGCCGCAGCCAGCCATGATCGGTACCCGGCCACCGGACTGTTCGACCGCGACACGGATGATGTCGCAGTGCTCGCTCACGCTGACGGTGGGTGATTCGCCGGTCGTGCCGACCACGCCGACACAATCGGTTCCTTGTTCGATATGCCAGTCAATCAGCCTGCGCAGCGCAGGGTAGTCGACGCTGCCGTCGTCGTGCATCGGGGTGGCGAGCGCGACGATGCTGCCGGTAAGTGGGTTCATGGGCACATTGCAAATCGAAATCGGGAAGCGTGCATTCTACCCAGTCAGTCAATCGGGTGGCGGCTTGGCTGCAGCGTCCCGGAAGGCGCGCGAACCGCCGTAACGCGCTGCACGAAGCGCGGCGGATGCTGGCAAAAACCGTCCTCGTAGGCGACCACACGCAAGTCCGAACAGGCGCCGAGCAGTTCCCCGTGGGCTAGCAGGAAATCCGGTCGCGAGGGCTTGCCGACGCTGGCGTTGCCCTCGGCGAAGGTTTCGTATATCAGCACGCCACCGGTGGCCAGGCTGCCGGTGATGGTGGGCAGCAGCGGGCGCCACAGGTAGTTGCAGACGACGACCGCGCCAAACTGGCGCAAGCCAGTCCCTTCGCGTAGCGGCCAGGGGCTGTTCTCGATGTCGGCTTTATGGAGCTCGGCCTGCCCGGTTGCGGCGAGGTCGGCCAGTGCGTCCAGCGCTTCCTGCGAGCGATCGACGCTTACGACCGGGTGGCCGCGACCGGCAAACCAGCGTGTGTGGCGCCCGTACCCGCAGGCCAGGTCGAGCACCGTCGCCTCCCGCTCCAGCAGGTGCGTCCAGCGCTGCACCCATGCCGATGGCTGCGAGCTCGCGTGGGCGGGTGGCGGTGTGGCGCCGCGCGCCGTTACGGGCTGCGTCATACCGGCACAGTGGCTTTCAGAAGCAGGCCCACAGTTGCTGGGCCAGCCCGACCATGAACTCCGGCCGCAGGTACAGCGCAAACACGCCGAGCAGCACCAAGGCGGTAGCGCCGTAGGCGGCCATCCGTCGCATCCTCATGCAAGGCCCGGCTCGGTGGGCCCGCGTGTGCGGACAATGGGGTCCTCCTTCACCGGCAGGTTGACCAGTCCGGCGAAGACGCCCAGTGCTATCGCCAGATACCAGACAAGGTCATAGCTGCCGGTGCTGTCATACAGCCTGCCGCCCAGCCAGACGCCCATGAAGGAGCCGAATTGGTGGCTCAAAAAGACAAAGCCACTGAGCATCGAAAGGTGGGCGACGCCGAATATTTGTGCCAGCGCGGCATTGGTCGGCGGCACGGTGGACAGCCACAGCGTTCCCATGGTGGCCGAGAAAATATAGACGCTGGCCGGCGAGAGTGGCGCGAGCAGGAACACGCTGATCGTCAGCGCGCGCGCAAAGTAGATAAACGACAGGATATGGGTCTTCTTCATCGTCTGTCCGAGTACGCCGGCCGCGTAGGTTCCGACCACGTTGAACAGCCCGATCAGCGCCAGCGCGTAGCTCGCGACCTCGGGGGACAAACCCTTGTCCTTCAGGTAGCTCGGCATGTGGATTCCTATGAATACCACCTGGAAACCGCAGACAAAATACCCTGCTGTCAGCAACTGGAAGCTGCGCTGTTGAAAGGCCTCACGCAGGGCCTGGACGATGGTCTGCTCGCGCCGGGCGAGGGCGCCGCCGGCAAAGCCAGGCTCGCGCAACCCGAAGGCCAGCGGTACGATCAGCAGCATGACGCATCCCAACGCCAACAGCGCCTGCTGCCAGCCCAGCGATGCGATCAGGAAGCCCTCGGTCGGCACCATCAGAAACTGGCCAAAAGAACCGGTGGCGGCCGTGATTCCCATCGCCCAGGATCGACGGTCGGCGGCGATGTTGCGGCCAATGACGCCGTAGACAATGGCGTAGGTCGTCCCCGCTTGGGCGACGCCGATCAGCACGCCGGCGCTGGCGCCAAACAGCAGCGGCGTCGTCGCCTGCGCCATGCCGATCAGTCCGGCCGCGTACACCAGCGCGCCCGCTACGATGACCCGCAGCGCACCGAATTTATCGGCTGCCATGCCGGCACCTATTCCGGCCACCCCCCAACTCAGATTCTGAACCGCTATGGCCAATGAAAAGGTTTCACGGGTCCATCCGCGTTCCTGCGTCAGGGGCAGCAGCCAAAGACCCAGTCCATGGCGCACACCCATGGCGAGCATGACGATGGCCGCTCCACACAGGAGAATCTGGACCATGGGTAAGGTCTTTGGGGGGGTGCTCATGGGCTCCATGGTAACCATTGCCCGTTTAACAGGCGTCCAGCTGGGAGGTGCCTGTAATTGCATCCAGTAGTTGGCGCCTGCGAGGTCTACAATCCCGCCCATGGCAAGCACCCCCCCCATTAGCAGCGCTGGCGAATATTCCGAGGGCTCGATCCGGGTTCTCAAGGGCCTCGAGCCGGTCAAGCAGCGCCCGGGCATGTACACCCGTACCGAGAGCCCGCTGCATGTGATCCAGGAAGTGCTGGATAACTCGGCCGACGAGGCGCTGGCCGGCCACGGCAAGAAGATTCGGGTGACGCTGCACGACGATGGATCGGTGTCGATCGACGACGACGGACGGGGCATACCTTTCGGCATGCACCCGCAAGAGAAGGCCCCGGTGATCGAACTGGTGTTCACCCGGCTGCACGCCGGCGGAAAATTTGACAAGGGCAAGGGCGGCGCCTACAGTTTTTCGGGTGGTCTGCACGGCGTGGGCGTGAGCGTCACCAACGCGCTGGCCTGCAGGCTGGAGGCGACATCCTTTCGCGACGGTATGGTGGCCCGGCTGGTTTTTGCGTCCGGCGACGTGGTTGAGGCGCTGCAGCTGCGCAAGGCGGGCGAGGGCGACCGCAAGTCCGGCACCTCGGTGCGCGTCTGGCCCGACCCGAAATATTTCGAGACGGCGGCGCTGCCCATGGCCGAACTTGTCCACCTGCTGCGCAGCAAAGCGGTGCTGATGCCGGGCGTGGCGGTGAGCCTCAGCGTGGAGAAGACGCGCGACAGCCAGACCTGGCTGTACAAGGGTGGGCTGCGCGACTACCTGATGCAGTCGATGCACGCCGACCCGGTGATCCCGCTTTTCGAGGGCGAGGCTTTCGCTGACGCGGCGCACGACAGCTTCGCCGAAGGCGAGGGTGCGCAATGGTGCGTGGCATTCACCGAGGAAGGCCATCCGGTGCGCGAGAGCTACGTCAATCTGATTCCGACCAGCGCTGGCGGCACCCACGAAAGCGGCCTGCGTGACGGTCTGTTCAGTGCTGTCAAGGGCTTTGTCGAACTCCACGCGCTGCTGCCCAAGGGCGTCAAGCTGCTGCCCGAGGATGTTTTCGCGCGCGCCAGTTATGTGCTCTCGGCCAAGGTGTTAGATCCGCAGTTTCAGGGCCAGATCAAGGAGCGCCTCAATTCGCGCGACGCAGTGCGCTTGGTGTCGGGCTGTGTGCGTCCTGCGCTTGAGCTGTGGCTCAACCAGCACGTCGAATACGGACGCAAGCTCGCCGAACTGGCGATCAAGGCAGCCCAGACCCGGCAAAAGGCGGGGCAAAAGGTCGAGAAACGAAAGGGCTCGGGAGTCGCGGTACTGCCGGGAAAACTGACCGATTGCGAGAGCCGCGACCTGGCGCACAACGAGGTGTTTCTGGTTGAGGGCGATTCGGCCGGCGGCAGCGCCAAGATGGGACGCGACAAAGAGTCGCAGGCGATTTTGCCGCTGCGCGGCAAGGTGCTCAATACCTGGGAGGTGGAGCGCGACCGGCTGTTTGCGAATACGGAAATCCACGATATTGCGGTGGCCATCGGCGTCGACCCGCACGGCCCCAATGACGCGCCCGACCTTAGTGGTTTGCGATACGGAAAAATCTGCATCCTCAGCGACGCCGACGTCGACGGCTCGCACATCCAGGTGCTGCTGC
>CAISIP010000504.1 GCA_903885415.1 uncultured beta proteobacterium | reverse complement strand
CGCGGCTTTGGTCGCGGTGCTGGCGTTGGCCACGGCGACGGCGGTGGCGCAGACCGGTCTGATTGCATTCGTCGGGCTCGCTGCCCCGCATCTGCTGCGCTCGATGCTCAAACGGTCACACCGGGTATTCATTGCATTGTCTGGTCTGACCGGCGCGGTGCTGCTGCTGGCGGCCGATACGCTGTCGCGCTCGTTGATTGCGCCACAGGAATTGCCGGTGGGGGTCGTGACCGCGGTTCTCGGTGGCGCCTATCTGCTGTGGCTGATGCACCGGCGGGCTGGTCAGGATGGCGGTCTATGAGCGCGCCGCCAACAGAGGTCGCGCTCCAGGCCCTTGCGATTCACGCCTCGCTGGGCGGGGTCGACGTGCTGCACGGAATCGACCTTGCGTTGCCCAGGGGTTGCTGGACCAGCGTGGTGGGTCCCAATGGCGCGGGCAAGTCCACGCTGCTCAAGGTGCTCGCGCATCTGCTGCCGTACCGCGGAGAGGTGCGCTTGATGGGTCGCTCGATGGCGTCGGTGCCAAGGCGTGTACGGGCGCGGCAAGTCGCCTGGCTCGGGCAAAGCGAGTACAGCGGCAGCGATATGCGCGTGTGGGACGTCGTGATGCTGGGCCGGCTGCCGCACCAGGCCTGGCTGGCGGCGCCCGCGGTGGCCGATCGCGATGCGGTGGAGCAGGCGCTGCGGGCGACGCAGGCTTGGGACTGGCGGGGGCGCTCGCTGGGCCAGCTGTCGGGCGGAGAACGCCAGCGCGTGCTGCTGGCGCGTGCGCTCGCCGTGCAGGCCGATGTGCTGCTGATGGACGAGCCGCTTGCGAATCTGGACCCGCCCCACCAGTCGGACTGGTTGCGCCTGGTGCGCACTTTGCGCGCCCAGGGAACGACCATCATCAGCGTGCTGCATGAGGTGACCATGGCCTTGCACGCCGACGAGATGGTGCTGATGGTGCAGGGACGCATCGCACACCAAGGCGCTTGCGCCAGCCCGGCGACGCACCGCGCGCTCGAACAGGTGTTTGACCAGCGCATCGCCATCCTGCCGCTGGCCGGGCAGTGGGTCGCACTGCCGCGCAATTAGGCGTAACGCACCCAGACCTGAGGGCGCCTAAAGACCCACGCGCTATGTCTTGCTCTTGTAATCGCAGCAGGCCCGCACTGCGCACTGAGCACACAGGGGCTGGCGCGCCTTGCACACATAGCGCCCATGCAGCACCAGCCAATGGTGCGCGTCACACAGGTACTCGGCGGGAATGCGCTTGAGCAGTTTGCGCTCCACCTCCAGTGGCGTCTTGCCGGTAGCAAGACCAGTACGGTTGCCGAGCCGAAACAGGTGCGTGTCCACCGCGACCGTCGGCTCGCCAAAAGCCGCGTTCAGCACCACATTGGCCGTCTTGCGACCGACGCCGGGAAGTGCCTCGAGTTGCGCCCGTGTGCGCGGCACCTGGCCGCCATGGCGTTCCACCAAAATGCGACAGGTCTGCATCAGGTGGCGCGCCTTGCTGTGGTACAGGCCGATCGTCCTAATCTGCGCCTCGATGCCCTCCAGCCCCAGCGACAGCATTTTTTGCGGCGTACTGGCGGCTGCGAAAAGGCCGCGCGTGGCCTTGTTCACGCCGACGTCGGTAGCCTGTGCGCTCAGCAGCACCGCCACCAGCAACTCGAACACGCTGCTGTAGGCGAGTTCGCTGACCGGCGTCGGATTGCCTGCCTTCATGATGGCGAAAAAGTGTCGGATTTGATCGGGCTGCATGGACTGCGCTAAGGTGTGGCTATCGGCCCACTATGCCAGATTCAGGTCCATGGCTTATTCTGGGGCGGGCCGCACCGGGAGCGGTAAGCGCTCTTTGCCACAATGGCTATTTTTGGAATTTGAGACACCATGCAATTTGCTCCCCGACTTCAGAATGTGGAAACCTCGGCGATCCGCGAGCTTTTCAAACTGCTGGGCAGGCCCGGCATCATCAGCTTTGCCGGTGGTTTCCCGGATCCGGCCTTGTTTGACGTCGAGGGAATAAGGACGGCAAGCGAATGGGTACTGCGCCACAGCCCGGGACCGGTGCTGCAATACGGCGCCACCGAGGGCTACCCGCCTTTGCGTGAGGGGATTGCCCGCTTCATGCAAGCCAAGGGAGCCACCGTCGCCGCAGACGGTTTGATAGTGACTACCGGCAGCCAGCAGGCGCTGGACCTGATCGGAAAGACCATGATATCGCCGGGAGACAAGGTGATCGTGGAGGCGCCGACCTTTCTCGCGACCATCCAGTGCTTCCGGCTTTATGGGGCACAGCTAATCGGCGCACCGGTCGATGCCGATGGCGTGCGCGTCGACGTGTTGGAAAAGCTGATCCTGGAACACCGTCCGAAGCTGGTGTACCTCATACCTACCTTCGGCAACCCCAGCGGTGCGACGCTGAGCCTTGAGCGGCGGCTTCGGGTTCTGGAACTTGCCGCGCGCACCCAGACGCTGGTCGTTGAGGATGACCCCTATGGCGAGCTGTACTTCGGCGCCCCGCCGCCGCCCAGCCTGCTGGCGCTCAGCGGGCAGGTGGACGCAAGCCGCGAGTGGCTTGCGCACTGCGGAAGTTTCAGCAAGATACTCAGCCCCGGCTTGCGCGTGGGATGGCTGATTGCCGGGCCTGAACTGCTGGCGATGGCAACCATGTGCAAGCAGTTCAGCGACGCCCATACCAGCAACCTCAGTCAGGCCATTGCTGCGCACTACCTCACACTGAACCGACTCGACGCTACCCTGGCGGTGGTGCGCAGCACTTACGCCCGACGCGCCCTAGTGATGGCCGAATGCCTGCGGGCGACGGCGGGTGAGGCGATCAGCTTCGAGCAACCCCAGGGTGGTATGTTCTTCTGGGCTAGGCTGACTGACGGGAGCGATGCCAGTGCGTTTGCAAAACGGGCGATTGACAAACTGGTGGCGTTCGTACCGGGAGCCCCATTTTTTGCCAGCGATCCCGACCTCTGCGCGCTGCGACTGAGCTTCGCAACGGCCGACGAAGCCAAGATCAGAGACGGGATAGCGCGCCTCGCATCGGCACTTTGAGATGGGTCGGCGTTTTGGAAGGTCGTCGCGCTGCGCGTTATGCGTCCGATGGCCAGTCGGCGAAGGGGAAGGGCAGCGCATCGGCTGCAAAACTCTGGAACTGTGCAATTTGTCCCAGGTACAGGCCCAAGTCGGCGCCGAAGTTTTTTAGCCGCTGGTTGGGAGCGCCGAGCGCTAGCACGACGACAAACTGTACGATCGCGACGCACAGCAACAGGCTGCTCGCGAGCTGGTAGGCCAGACCCATCAGCAGCATCAGCAGGCCGCGCGACCAAAGGCTGCGTTGGGGGAGAATTGGTGCTGGTTGTTGTTGCATCGGGTTCCTTGGCTTTGGCTGCGCATTGTGACCTCGGACCGATCTGAGGGCGCACAGGGAAAGGGCAAGCGGGCACCAAGGCTAGCATTGTCCCGGGCTTGACACCGGTCAGCAGCCGCGCCGCGCTCGAAATCTACAGTTTGCAGTATGCCTGCAGCCCCAAAGCGATCCGAATTTCGCATCCTGTCGCTCTCTGGAGGCGGCTATCTGGGCCTGTACACGGCGGTGGTTCTGGCCGAACTCGAGGCGCAAATCGGCGCGCCGCTGGGTCGACGTTTTGACT
>CAISIP010000503.1 GCA_903885415.1 uncultured beta proteobacterium | reverse complement strand
GGCTTTGATGAAATATTCCGGCCACTGGGGCCGGATAGCGACGATTTCCAGCTATCGTCAAAGGCTGGGCGCCGCCGCCGTTTCGGCAGCCGCACAGTCCAACCCAAAGGATTTTCATGAGCAAAGCACCATCGGCCATCTCGCCGGCAGGCAGCAGCGACGTCGCGCACCATTTGCACCCTTACACCCAACTGCGCCAACTGGAGAAGGACGGGCCACTGGTGATCGTGCGTGGCGAGGGCGTGCAGGTTTTCGACGAGCACGGCAAGGCCTACATCGAAGGCATGTCGGGACTGTGGTGCGCCTCGCTGGGCTTTTCGGAAAAACGCCTGGCCGACGTCGCTTACCAGCAGATGACCACCCTGCCCTACTACCACTCGTTTTCGGGCAAGGTTCCCGGCCCGGTGACGGCGCTGGTCGACGCGTTAATCCGATGGGCACCGGTGCCGATGGCGCGCGTGCTGTTCGCCAACTCGGGTTCCGAATCGAACGACACCGCGTTCAAGCTGGTGCGTTACTACAACAATGCGCTGGGCCGCCCGCTGAAGAAAAAGATCATCGCCCGCAACAAGGGCTATCACGGCGTCACGCTGGCCGCCGCATCGCTGTCGGGTTTGCCCACCATGCACCAGCACTTCGACTTGCCGCTGCCCGATGTGGTGCGGGTGAGCTGCCCGCACTTCTACCAGTACGCCCTGCCCGGTGAAAGCGAAGCGCAGTTTGTCGATCGGCTGGCCGTGGAGCTCGAGGACACGATCCTGCGTGAAGGACCCGAGACGGTCGCGGCCTTCATCGCCGAGCCAGTGCAGGGCGCAGGCGGGGTGATCATTCCGCCCCCAGGCTACTTCGCCAAGGTACAAGCGATCCTGAAAAAGTACGATGTGCTGTTCATCGCCGACGAGGTGATCACCGGTTTCGGCCGGCTCGGCCAGGCCTTCGGAACGCAGGTATTCGACCTCAAGCCCGACATGATCACCGTCGCCAAGATGATGACCTCGGCCTATGTTCCGATGTCGGCGCTGTATGTGAGCGACGCGATCTACCAGGCGGTGGCCGACGCCAGCGCCGCGGTCGGCGTTTTCGGCCATGGCTACACCTACAGCGGCCACCCGCTGGCCTGCGCCATTGCGCTCGAGACCTTGCGCATCTACGAGGCCGACGATGTGATCGGCCATGTAAGGCGGGTGGCGCCGCATCTGCAACAGGGACTGCAAGCATTCAAGGACCATCCGATGGTCGGCCATGTGCGCGGACTGGGACTGATAGGCGCGATCGAACTCGCACAAGACCCTGCGACACGAAAACCCTTTGACCCCAAACGCGGCGTGGGCGCCTATCTGGTCGGCCGGGCCCAGGCGAACGGATTGATCCTGCGGGTGTTGCCGGGCGACGTGATCGGGTTTTCGCCGCCACTGGTGATCACCGAGGCCGAGATCGACACCCTGCTGGAGCGCTTTGCCGTCGCGCTGTCGCAGACCCAGGACTGGGTAAAAACCTGGCGCTGATCCATTGGACCGAGTCGGGCCGGGCCTGCTCGGCGCTGTGGCGCTCCGAACGCGGTGCGCCGGTGCCGCAGCGGGTGGAGATTGTCGACGACAGCACCACCGCAGACGCCGCCTACCGGATGGCATGCGCCGGAACGGCGATGCTGTGGTGCGGCGACTTCCACAACGCGCGCCAGCTGCTGCAGGCAATGGCACGGCGCGCTGAAAAACCGCCTCAGCGCAAGCAGCGCAGGACGCCCAAGACAGAGCTGCCGGTCGCTACACCGGCACAAGACTTTCACCGCCACCGTCTCGCGCAGTCGCAGCGCGCCCGGATGCTCGCGATGCTGCTGCTGCCCTTTGACGGCGACTACGGCATCGCGCTGCGCCGCGCGCCCGACGTCCGGTTGGCCTGCACCGAAGCCTGGGGACCCGCCGCCAGCACGGACGCTGTCGGCTGCGATGGGGCACGGGCGACCGCATCCGTCGCGTCGCTGCGCGAACTGCTGGGCATCACCAGCGCCCACGAGTGGCGCCGCAAGGGCGTCGAAATTGCCGCCCTGGGCGCTGCGCCAAACAACCGCATCTACCCGCACTACGGCGTTTTTTCTCCGGTGCGCGGCGAATACCTGGCACTCGTGGCCAGCGCGCCGCTGCCCGCCACCCAGGAGGCCGAATTCCTCGCTTTTGACATCGGCACTGGAACCGGCGTCCTGTCCGCACTGCTCGCGCGCCGAGGCGTCCACAGGGTGGTCGCGACCGACCTGGACCCGCGCGCGCTGGCCTGCGCGCACCACAACCTGGCGCAACTGGGTCTCAGCGACACGGTGCAACTGCTGCAAACCGATCTGTTTCCGAACGGGCGCGCGTCGCTGGTGGTGTGCAACCCACCCTGGTTGCCGGCGCGCGCCGGTTCGGCGATTGAGCGGGCGGTTTACGACGAAGACAGTCGGATGCTGCTGGGCTTCTTGGCCGCGCTGTCGCAACACCTGGCACCCGCGGGCGAGGGCTGGCTGATCCTGTCCGATTTCGCCGAGCACCTGGGCTTACGCAGCCGCGCCGCGCTGCTCGCAGCTTTCGCGGCTGCGGGCCTGCAGGTCGTGGGACGCCTGCAGGCTAAGCCGCTGCACCCCAAAGCCGGCGCTGCACGCGACGCGCTGCACGCTGCGCGCGCGGCCGAAGTCACTTCGCTGTGGCGCCTGCGCAGCCGCGAGGTCGCGCCCACCGCCTGATTCGCCCGCCATCAAGACCGGGCAGGCCGCAAGCAGGCGCCCCAGGCCGCGCAGGGCCGATCCGCCAGGCCCTGTGTGTCCAGCCCCTGCGCGCAATGGGATAATCCGCCCTGACGAGGGCTCCCGCCACCCCCGCCCCATTACCGCATGCAAGACCACTACGCAGCCCTCGGGCTCGCCAGCGATGCCACGCTGGCCGATATCAAGAAGGCGTTTCGCCAGAAGGCTTCTACCACCCACCCGGACCGCAACAGCGCGCCCGACGCCGCGATGCGCTTTCGCGCGGTGCAGGAAGCCTACGAAACGCTGGCCGACACGCAGCGGCGCCAGGACTATGACGAAAACCGCCGGCGCAATCTGCTCGACAGCCCGATCGAGGTAGCCGGCGAAATTTGGAAGCGGTATTTCGACACCATGATGGACGGCGTCCACCGTACGCGATCCACACCGCCATGAAAATATCGCCCTTCTTCCGATCGCTGCGATCGTCCTACCAGGCCGAACTCGACGACATGGCTTTCGATTCCGAGGGCCGCAATATCCTGCAACAACGCCTTACGCAGCGGCGCAAGGAAATCGCTTTCTTGCTGCAGATGATGCAGCTCAGCCCCGAGATGATCGCCGTGGTTTTTCACCAAGGTTTTGAATTCAAGTCGCAATCCGCGATGCAGCAACTGCTGGCGTACGCCGCCGAGGACCTGCCGGGCTGGGGCAGCGTGCAGCATGCGGTGGTGCTCGCGCCCTGGGCGCAGCCACTTGGCGAACTGGTCCTGCGCGAGCGCGCGGGCGACTGGTTCCTGTGCGTTGCGGCAGCGCTGGAATACATGCACCACCAGCACGACGCCAGCCACCCGCCGGCCAAGCAGCAGGAAGAGCGCGACACCGACAGCGAAGGTGTCAAGAGCAGCGACGACGACATGCGCAACGAGGCCGGCGCTGACCGCGCCGAGGAAGCAGCCGACGGGGGCGCCCGCGAAGAGGCCGGTGCTGACTGGTTGGCTGAGCAGGGTTTTGACCGCAAAGACTGAAATACCACCGCGAAAGCCCTGATGAAGCATCTTGCCCTGATCGAGAAAACCCGCAGCCTGATCGCAGCCGGAGACGTTGTCGGCGCCGAATCGGCGCTGGTGCAGTTGGCCGATGCCGAGGGCGACGGCGCGCTGATGCTGGTGCTTGAGC
>CAISIP010000502.1 GCA_903885415.1 uncultured beta proteobacterium | reverse complement strand
CCGGGCTTGAGCTCGACAGTCTTGCCGGCAGGCAGGTCGAGCCCGCCCGCGACGGCGCGCATCGTCATCACCTCGCCCTCCATCTTCATCTCGTGGACTTCGGCCACGCCGGCCACCGGGCTGGATACCGACATCAGCCTGGCGCCGTCCTTCGCGGTGATTTTCATGAACGCACCGGTCGCTTTCTGGCCCTGCACCGAGGTCCGAACCCAGGCGTCCCGGACCTCGACGTTCTGCGCCGCTGCGCCGGCAAGAAGACCGAGGGCCAGGGCGGCGCCAGCGATGAGAAATTTGAATGGCATGAAAGCTCCTTGAACTGCTTGAAGATGAATCCACCGGTCCGCGATGGCGGCGGCCGAGGCGGGCTGCTGGCCCGCGCCTGGTGCCTTGCACGCAGCGCCATGTCGGCACCGAGCGCCACGGCCCCCGCACAGACGGCGGCCCCGGCGCGCGTGCGCAGAATTCAGGAGAAGGCGGGTGGACCGCGGGCGGGCAGTGCCGCAGCGGCCTTGGCTGCGATTGGGGTTGACGGCGGCGGCGACAGCCTGCGCGCCGGCGCGGGGTGCGACTGGGCGACGGGCCGGTCCAGCGCAGGCGGCGCGACCGCCCCGATGCAAAGCGGGCAATCGAGCAGGTGGGCGCCCGTGGCAGGCGCCTCGCCGTGCGAACCCGCGACGAGTTTCATCGCGCCGGAGCCGTCACAGACCAGCTCCATCGCGCTGGTTTTCATCAGGGGCGACGCGACCGCAGCGCCCATCGCCAGTGCAAAGAACAACAGCACGAGGCGTGCGAGGGTCTTGGCATTGCGCAGGAATTGCATGCCCCAATTATCTACCATGCCGCTGGAACCGGGCTTCGGATGCGGCCTGCGCCAGCACCGGTGGGAAGGCACGGCCCGCAGTTCCAAATCCCTGACCTGCATCAAGCCAGGCCATTCGGCTGCCGCCGATGATGGCCTGCATGACCGACACGCGCACCATGAACAAGCAGCAGACCCACGCATTCAAACTCCAGCTGCTCGCACAACGCGATGGCATGCTGGCGCAACTCGCTGCGCTGCGCGGCGGAACGATTGGCCGGGCGCAGGCGTCGGCCGAACATTTTGGCAACCCGGAGGATCCACGTGCCGAAATGGCCAACGCGCGCGCGCTTGAGTTCGCGCTCGACGCGCACGAGACGGCGGCGCTCGACCAGATCGACGCTGCGCTGCGGCGCATCGACAGCGGCCTGTATGGA
Source organism: uncultured beta proteobacterium (assembly GCA_903885415.1). GTDB lineage: Bacteria > Pseudomonadota > Gammaproteobacteria > Burkholderiales > Burkholderiaceae_C > CAISIP01. The sequence continues at coordinate 8,497 of CAISIP010000502.1, read as the reverse complement.
GACTGCATCGACTGCGCGGCACCGATCGGCATGGAAAGACTGCGGGCGACGCCGCAGGCGCTGCGCTGCATCGCCTGCCAGCAAGGTTTTGAGGCTGCCTGAGGCGCTTTTTCTCTCAGGGCGCGGCGGGTGCTGCGATGGTTTGGTCGATCGCCCCGAAGATGCTGCTACCGTCGCGCGCCTTCATTTCGATGCGGATGGTATCGCCGTAGCGCATGAATTCGGTGAGCGGCTTGCCATCTTGGATGGTTTCAATGGCGCGTTTTTCGGCGATGCAGCTGTAGCCCTTGGGCCATTCTGTGCGGCCGTTGCTTTCGACGCCCTTGTTGCTGACCGTTCCCGAGCCGACGATGGAGCCCGCGCGCACATTGCGCGTCTTGCACAGGTGCGCTATCAGTTCGCCGAAGTGAAAGCTCATCTCGGGCCCGGCTTCGCACATGCCGACCTTGCGCCCGTTCCAGCTTGACTGCAGCACCAGGTCCAGGCGCCCCTTGTTCCAGGCGCCTGCCAGTTCATCGAGTGTGACGGCGACCGGGCTGAACGCCGTGGCCGGCTTGCTCTGGATGAAGCCGAAGCCCTTGGCCACTTCGTCGGGGATCAGGTTGCGCAGGCTGACGTCGTTGGCCAGCATCACCAACCGCACCGCGTCGAGCGCGCGCGCTACGCTCGCGCCCATCGGCACGTCGCCGGTGATGACCGCCACCTCGGCCTCGAAGTCGATGCCGAAGTCCTCCGACGGGCAGACCACGTCATCGCGCGGGCCCAGAAAATCGTCGCTGCCGCCCTGATACATCAGCGGCTCGCTATAAAAGTTCTGCGGTACCGTTGCGCCGCGTGCGGCCCGCACCAGTTCGACATGGTTGATGTAGGCGGACCCATCGGCCCACTGGTAGGCGCGCGGCAGGGGCGCCATGCACTGGCGCGGGTCAAAGCCGAAGGCGTGACGCGCCTTGCCCTGGTTGAGAGCGTCATACAGGTCCTGCAACTGCGGCGAAAGGAAGTTCCAGTCGTCGAGTACCTGTTGGAGCCGATCGGCAATGCCGCTGGCGTAATGCGCGCTCGCCAAGTCGCGCGAGACGACAAGGAGTTGGCCGTCGCGCGAGCCGTCTTTGATGGTGGCCAGTTTCATGGTGCAGGGGTCTCGATAGGCAGATCGGCGCTATTGTGGCGGCAGCCGCCGGCAAGCGAATACCTGGCAGCGGGCAGCGCGCTTCGTTAAACTCGTCGCACCAGGCATCGCCTGCGATCCGGACCAAATTTTAAGTCACCGGCCCCGAACCATCACACCCGCCGCCCGCGCGGATCACTGCACCAGAAACACCATGCAAGCGGCCGCCAAGTCCATTTCGGCCCCTGCGCTGATCGCACTGGTTGGCGCCGTCTCGCTAGCGCACCTTGCGGTATTGGGAACGCTTTGGAACGAGTCGGTGCCCGCTACGCTGCTGCCCAATCTCGTCTTCAACACGCGGGCCATCGAGATTCCGGCTTTGCCGGTGCCAGCCCAAAAGCCGGTCGCGCGCGCGCGCAGTGCCAACCCCGGTGCGCCCATGTCGGCGCCGGTGCTGCTCCCTGCCCCGAGCAGCGAGGCCCAGGCGCCCGAGCCGGCTGCAGAACCGGTCGCGCTAGCCGCTCCCGTGCAGGCGCAGGCCGCGCAGGCGCCAAGCGAGGCGGCGTCCGAGGCGCGCAGCGAGCCGGCGGCCCCGCCAGTTGAAGCCGCAGCGCCGGTCCTGAGCCCGGCGCTGGCCGAGCCGGCGCCAGCCGGTGCGGCGCGGGACGCCACGCTGGCGCTGCGTGCCTACACCGTTCCGGGTTCGGTGCGGCTCAAGTTTGGCGCCACAGGCCAGCGCGCCGGTCTCAACTACCACGCGTCGGGCGAGCTGCTGTGGTTGCAAGACGGTCAGCGCTACGACGCGCGTATGGAGATTGGCGCCTTTTTGCTCGGGTCGCGGGTGGTCTCCAGCACCGGCCAACTCGGCCCCGACGGCTTGGCACCCAAGCGCTATTCCGACAAGTTCCGCAGCGAGCTGGCGGCGCACTTCGACCGCGAGCGTGAGCGCATCAGTTTCAGTGCCAACACACCGGACGCCATCCTGCTGCCCGGCGCGCAGGACCAGCTCAGCGTGTTCATCCAGCTTGCGTCCATGGTCGCCGGTGAGCCGTCGCGCTACCCGGCGGGCAGCAGCATCGCGGTGCAGACGGCGGGGAGCAGAAGCGCCGAGCCCTGGATCTTCAACGTGGTGGGACCCGAAGCGCAGACGCTTCCCGGCGGCGAACTGGCGACGCTCAAGGTCGAGCGCGTTGCGCGCCGGGAGTTCGACCAACGTTTCGAGGTCTGGCTGGCGCCCGCGCTGGCCTATTTGCCGGCGCGCATCCGCATCACGCAGGCCAACGGTGACTTTGTGGACCAGCAGTGGCGCGGAACGGCAGCGCCTTGAGCCCATTCGTCCCCATCCCATCGGCTTATGCGCTCGAGCCGGCGGATCGCCAGGCCCGGTTTGACGCAGCCCACTTGAAATCGGCGCTTACGCTGCAAGCTGGGTTCCATTGACACCTGCGGGATAATTCACCATGCAAACGCTTTACGAATCCGACAGTTTCTCGGTCACCCACATGTTGGCCAACGCCCCGGACGCGGCGACCGGCCCGGTCGATGGGGCCGTCGAGGGCGCCAAGCCCGTCCTGAGTTTGGCGCGCCATGGCTTCGAGATCGTCGACAAGCGCGTCGGCAAGGAGGTCTATCTGGACGGCTCATGGGCCGAGCTGTTCCAGTTGCAGATCGCCGCCTGGCAGGCCAAGACACCGACCCAGGAAGAGGTCGAGGACACGTTGGACAGCTACGCCTGTCTGGCGCAAAACCCGGTGCTGGTGCACTAGCGTTGGCCGGGCGCGGGCGCCAGGAACACAGCGTCAGCATGGGCCGGAGTCCCACTACCCGCTGGGGCCTGCTTGTGCTGCTGGCGCTGCTGCTCGGCGCATCGCGGGCGCACGGCAGCCCCCTGTCTGAAGCTGTTTCGGCGCTGCTCCCGACCGACGTCATCCTGCTTGGCGAGCAGCACGATGCCCCCGAGCACCAGCGGCTGCAGGAGGGCTTTGTCGTCGAACTGGCGCAGCGCGGCCAGATCGCTGCGCTGGCGATCGAAATGGCCGAGCGCGGCGCATCGACCCAGGGCTTGGCGCGTGAAGCCGCCGAGGATCAGGTGCGTGCCGCGCTGCGCTGGAACGAGAAGGCCTGGGACTGGGCGCGCTACGCGCCGGTGGTGATGGCGGCGGTGCGCCATGCGGTTCCGGTGCTCGGCGCCAATCTGGAACGCGCCGCGATGGGCGCTGCAATGGCCGATGATGCGCTCGACGCCCACCTCAACCCGGCGCTGATGGCGCAGCAGCGCGATCGCGTGCGCGCGGGACACTGCATGCTGCTGCCCGAAAGCCGGATCGCCCCGATGACCCGCATCCAGATCGCGCGCGACGCAGCGATGGCCGGCACGATCGCCTCAGCGGTGCGGCCGGGCCAGACCGTGCTGCTGGTCGCCGGTGCCGCCCATGTGGACGCTGCGCTGGGTGTGCCCACCCATCTGGCTGCCACACTGCGCCGCAAGGTGGTGATCGCCGTTGCCGGTGCCGAGGCGGCCCCCCAAGCCTATCGTGCAGACCTGCTGTGGCCGACGCCGCCGGTGCCGCTCAAGGATCACTGCGCCGAACTTGGCCGGCAGCTCGGGCCCAGGGAGCCCGCCAGCCCCTGAATGCCTTGGGTGCGCGCTGTGCTAGAGTGAAACGAATCAACGCAGGTACGACACATTGAGCCACCCAATTCCAGCCACCGCCCTTCAATTGCGCTCGCTCGTCAAGGACGGCGGCGAGTTGGAGCTATCGCTGATCAGCGTGGAAGTTCCGGTCCCGCGGGCCGATCAGGTCCTGATCCGTATTGAGGCGACGCCGATCAATCCGTCGGACATCGGCCTGCTGTTCGCCGCCGCCGACATGGGCAGCCTCCAATTCTCGACAAGCGAAGCCAAGCCGGTCGTCACGGCCCGCATACCCGAACGCGCGATGAAGGCGATGGCCGCAAGGATCGGCCAGTCGCTGCCGGTGGGCAATGAAGGCGCCGGGGTGGTCGTGGCTGCGGGTGATTCCGGGGCCGCGCAGGCGCTGCTGGGCAAGACGGTTGCGGTCATGGGCGGCGCGATGTACGCGCAGTACCGCTGCGTCAAGGCCGACCAGTGCCTGCTGCTGCCTGCAGGCGCAACGCCGGCGCAGGGCGCTTCTTGCTTCATCAATCCGCTCACCGCGCTGGGAATGGTCGAGACCATGCGGGCCGAGGGGCATACGGCGCTGGTCCATACGGTGGCGGCGTCCAACCTGGGTCATATGCTCAACCGGATCTGCCTGAAGGATGGCATCGGGCTGGTCAACATAGTGCGCAAGCCCGAGCAGGAGGCCGCCTTGCGCGCCGCCGGGGCGCACCATGTGTGCAATATGGGGGCTGCGACTTTCTTGACCGACCTGACGCAGGCGCTGGTGCAGACCGGCGCGACGCTGGCCTTCGACGCGACCGGAGGGGGCAAGCTTGCGGGGCAGATTCTGGGCTGCATGGAAGCGGCGCTCAACCGCAACGCCAAGGAATACAGCCGCTATGGCTCGACCACGCACAAGCAGGTTTACCTGTACGGCAGCCTTGACACCAGTCCCACCGAGTTCAACCGCAATTTCGGCATGGCCTGGGGAATCGGTGGCTGGCTGGTATTTCCCTACCTGCAGCGACTGGGCGCACCGGCCATGCAGGCGCTGCGCGATCGGGTGGCCGCAGAGCTGACCAGCACCTTCGCCAGCGCCTATGCGAAAGAAATTTCACTGAGCGAGGTCTTACAGCCCGCGGCCATCGCCGCCTACGGCCAGCGCGCCACCGGGTGCAAATACCTGATTAACCCCAGCCGGGGTTGAAGCCTAGGCGACCGCGACGCGCTCGCCCATCATCTCACCCAGGCGAACCGTTCGCCCGGCGGCCCAATCGGCATTGAAGCGGATGTGCCCCCTGGGAAATAGCGCGACAACCGTCGAACCGAGCAGGAAGCGACCCATTTCGTCACCCTGCTCGAGAACGATCGGCCTGTCGTCATAACGCCAGCTGCGCACAGCAGCCGCGCGCGGCGGGTTTACCACGCCGTGCCACACGGTCGCCATGCTGCCGACGACGGTGGCGCCTACCAGCACCAGCACGAAAGGGCCCGCGGACGACTCCAAGGCGCATATAACGCGCTCGTTGCGCGCGAACAGACCCGGCACGCCGCGCGCCGTGACCGGGTTCACCGAAAACAGCGCGCCGGGGACATGCAGCATGCGCGTAAGCCGGCCGGCGCAGGGCATGTGAATGCGGTGGTAGTCGCGCGGGCTCAGGTACAGCGTGGCGAAGGCGCCGCCCTCAAAGCACGCGGCGAGATCGGCGTCGCCACCGAGCAGCGCGGTGGTTGAGTAGCGGTGGCCCTTGGCCTGGACGATCTGGTCGCGCTCGATGGCGCCGAACTGGCTGATCGCGCCGTCGACCGGGCACACCAGATCGGCATTGGCCATCGGGCGTGCGGCCGGATGCAAGGCGCGCGTGAAGAAGGCGTTGAAGCTTTCGTAATGGGCGATGTCGGGGTCTGCCGCCTCGCCCAGGTTGACCTGGTAGCGGCGGACGAACCAAGCGATCAGGCGCGTCGTCAGCCGCCCGGCGCGTGCCGACGCGACCAGCCCGGCAAACTGGGTCAACGCCAGCTTGGGCAGCAGATACTGGACGAGGACGGCTATGCGTTCGGACAAGGCGGGGCGGCGGGGCAAAAATGTGTGCGATTGTAGCGATCGCTTGCTGCACCTTGGGCCGGCACGCGCCAGCGGACTTTGGCGCTCGCTTAGAGCATCTTGACCGCGAGACCGGCCAGCGCGCAGCACGCGATCAACGGCATGACGCCGAGCTTGAAGCGAAACAGCGCGATGCCGGCGGCGAGCGTGATCAGCCCGGATACCGGGTCAAAACGCCCGGCGAATCCCTGCGGCCACCACACGTGGTAGGCGAAGAACAGCGCGAGATGGAGGATCACGCCGACGACCGCAGCGGTTATCGCGGTCAGCGGCGCGGTGAACTGGAGCTTGCCGTGCGTGGCTTCGATCAGCGGGCCCCCGGCCAGGATGAAAACGAACGACGGCAGGAACGTGAAGAAGGTGACGACGCATGCGGCCAGGGCCGCTCCCAGGAACAGCGCGTCGGGCCCCAGCACCTGGCGAACCCAACCGCCCACGAAACCGACGAAGGCAACCACCATGATCAGCGGGCCGGGCGTTGTCTCGCCCAGCGCGAGTCCGTCCATCATCTGCGCTGCGCTCAGCCACTGCTGCTGCTCGACCGCGCCCTGGTAGACATAGGGCAGCACCGCGTAGGCGCCGCCAAAGGTCAGCAATGCGGCCTTGGTGAAGAACCAACCCATCTGCACCAGCGTCGCGTCCCATCCCCACCGGGCGACGAGCAGGCCCATCGCCACGGTCCACAGAAGCAGCCCCGCGCTGAGCACTTTCGCCAGATGGCTGCGCGAAAAAACAGCGTGCGCCGGGGTCGGCGTATCGTCGTCGATCAGCGCCGGGCCAAAGCCCTTGTGCGTGTTGCCGTGGCTGCCACCGGTGGCAAACAGGGCCGGCTGGAAGCGCCCGCCCCATGCGCCGATCAAGCCGGCGCCCAGAACGATCGCCGGGAAAGGCAGTTGCAGCGCGAAGATCGACACAAAGGCCAGCGCGGCGATCGCCCCCAGCCAGCGGTTATTCAGCGCCCGGCTTCCGATGCGATGCGCGGCGTGCAGAACCAGCGCGGTGACCGCCGGCTTGATGCCATAGAAGATCGCCGCGACCACGCCGACCTGACCGAACACCAGATAGACCCACGACAGCCCGATCAGGATGAACAGCGAGGGCAGGACGAATAGCGAACCCGCAACGATTCCGCCCCATGTCCGGTGCAACAGCCAGCCGATGTAGATCGCGAGCTGCTGCGCTTCCGGCCCGGGCAGCAGCATGCAGTAGTTCAGCGCGTGTAGGAAGCGCTTGTCGCTGATCCAGCGCCGGCGTTCGACCAGTTCGGCGTGCATCAGGGCAATCTGCCCCGCCGGCCCTCCGAAGCTGATGAAGCCGAGCTTGAACCAGAAGCGCAGCGCTTGGCCGAAGCTGATGGTTGCCGGGGTGGGTGGCGAGGCGCCGTCGGCGGGCCCGGCCCCTGGTTTGGGTTTATTCAAAAGTGACGATCGCCTGCGGTATCTGGTCGGTCAGCCAGAATGCATCGGTCGGCGACGAGCGCACCAGTATTGGGTTCATGGCGCGGGGAAGGCTGACTTGCACATGGGAAATGGGCCGCGGACTGATTGCTTGTGCGCTGGCTGCCGTTTGCTGCAAATGCCCGAGTTCATTGGGGGTCGCCAGCGAAATCAGCAACTGCGCGCGCAGCATGTCCTTCCAGGTCTGCGCGTCCTGCCATTTCCAGGAGTTCAGGGCCATTTTCTTGCCGTCGGGTCCGTTGATGCGGATGTCGCGCGCCAGCGCGGTCTGTGCCTTGGTCAATTCCACTTGAAACTCGGCCATTGGCATATCGGCGTAACGCGCCAGAAAGGCATCGAAAGGCATCTCGGGCTTCAGGGCTCGGTGCAAAGTTGCCGACGGATCGAGTTGGAAACTCAGCGCAATAGTTTTGGGCCCCGACTTCAGCATGGAGGCGGTGTTTTTCAGCAATTCATGCGCCACCGCATGGCCGTGGCCGAGCAGCATCGCAGCACACAGCGACAGCAGGGCGACGGCGGCTTTCGCCCGGGACCTAACGCGGACCATGCGAGGCTTCAAGGCGTCAGGGCTCGCCCATCCGCTCGCCCTCCCGTAGCACGCGATGGTGGGCGTGTCGCTCAATCCGTCAAGGACGATGTCGTCCCCTTGGTGTTGGGCTTCGTGCTCTCCCAGAAGTCGGGAATGCTGTTGATCTTGCCTTTCCACGCGCCGGTCAGCAAGGAGTGCACCTTGTAGCCGACCGCAGCGCCGATCAGGGTCGTCGCCGCATACGGCCGCGAGTGGTAGTGGTAAGCACTCAAGCCGTCGATCAGATGCGTGTGGCCCCCATAGCCGTCGAGGTCGTACCCGGTGACGCTGGGGTTCTCAACAGGCAGTGTTGCGCTGGCTGTGTAACCGACCATCGAGGTATAGGCGGAGAGGTATCGGCCGTAAAGGGCGATGCCGTCAAAGCCGAATCCGATCAGCGGCGGATGGTTGCGCCCGACGTAATCCGTGTCATTGTAGGAACTCATCTTGTTGTTCATCATGGAGAACCCGTCGGAGTGGCAGTGGTAACCCATGCCCTGGCCCACGTGGCAGCCGTGCTGGTTCAGGCTGGGTTCTTCCTGCGAGGTGATCAGCACATTGTTCATGATGGGGTATATCGAGGTGCCGTCGATCATGACGCCGTTTTCGGAAATAGACGCAAAGTTTTCAATGGTGG
>CAISIP010000501.1 GCA_903885415.1 uncultured beta proteobacterium | reverse complement strand
CCGGTGGCGGGCAGAGATCCTCGCCCACCACACGACCGGTGCTTCCAACGGTCCGACCGAGGGCTTGAACTTGCTCGTGAAGGAGGTCAAGCGTTGCGGGCGCGGGTTCGAGAACTTCGAGCACTACCGGCTCCGCGTCCTACTCCGCGCCGGCAAACCAACCTGGCCGAACAAGCCCACCCCACCCATCCTCAGAACCAGCCGTCCCCACGCTCACGCGTAGAGCCGCTATGGCATGGTGAACGCGGTCGGGTTGGACGAGACGCTCTACGTGCGCGAGGGCCGCTACCGGCGACAACGGTGGTCGACCCAGGTCGTCGACGTGCAACACGGCCAGCTGCTCGACGTGCTCGATGGCAAGGACGTCAGCACCTGCTGCGCCTGGTTCGCAGCCCGTGCGACCGGCTGGTGCGATGGTGTCGCCTGGGCGACGCTCGATCTGTCATCGAGCTACCGCACGGTGTTCGACACGATGCTCCCCACCGCCGTGCAGGTCGCTGACCCGTTCCATGTCGTGCGCCTGGGCAACACCGCGCTGGACGAGTGCCGGCGGCGGGTGCAGAACGAAACTGTCGGTCACCGCGGCCGAAAGGACGATCCGCTCTACCGTGCCCGCCGACGGTTGGTGATGGCCGCCGAGCGGCTGACGGTCGATGGCATGGAACGCCTGCGCGGCCTGCTCGATGCCGGCGACACCGCCTCGCCCGATGGCGTGATCAGCGAGGCCGCCGTCACCGCCATCGGCGCCTTGCTGGAACAAAGCCTGGCCCAGCCCGATCCTGCGGACGAAGCCTGCCGGCGACACCATGCGGCGCACCAAGCGAACTACCGGACTGGCGAACGCGTGCGGGCGCGGCACATCCTGTTCGCTGTGACCCCTGGCGTGGATGTCGCGGCCTTGCGCAAACGCGCTGAAGCGGCGCTGCTCGACGTGCGTTGCTTCGATGGGCCTGTCAGCGGTAAATCCTCCTATGCCTTCGGCAGGATCGCTGGCGAGCTTTCCAATTGCCCCAGCGGTGCCGCGGGTGGCGATCTGGGCTGGCTGGCCGCGACCGACTGCGCGCCGGAGTTTGCGCGCGAACTGTTCGGCCATGCCGAGGTTGGCGTGCTGCCGCGGCTGGTGCACAGCCGCTTCGGCCTGCATGTGGTGGAGGTGCTCGAACGCGAGCCGGGCGTCGCGCAAAGCTTTGAAGCGGTGCGCGGTGCGGTGCTCATGTCGCTGCGCCAGCAGGCCTATGTCACGGCGCTGCGTCAGTACCTGGGCCTACTCGCCGGCGCGGCGACGATCGAGGGCGTCGATCTGGACGCCGCCGACACGCCGCTGGTGCAGTAGCCGGGCGCATACCGCCCATGCCCGACGAGTTGCTTGAGCGCTTGCGGCGGTTTCACGACGAGGCATTTCCGCAATACCGTTCGCAATTTCGCACGCTGGTCGATGACGGCCAGCATCCGGGCACGCTGTTCATCGGCTGCTCGGACTCGCGTCTGGTGCCCTATTTGCTCACCGGCACCGGACCGGGCGAGTTGTTCCTGGTGCGCAATGTCGGCGCCTTTGTGCCGCCGTATGACGGCTCCCAGGGTTATCACGGCACCGCCGCCGCCATCGAGTTTGCCGTGCTCAATCTTGAGGTCACGCGCATCATCGTTTGCGGCCACAGCCACTGCGGTGGCATTCGCGCAATGTATGGTGATGTGGCGCCGGCGGCGATGAACCTCGCGCGCTGGCTGGATCTGGGGCGCGAGGCGATGCTGCCGGTGGCTGAGCTCGGCCCCGAGGTGTTGCGGCGTACCGAACAGCGCGCCGTGGTGCTGCAACTGCAGCGACTGATGGACTATCCGATGGTGCGCGAGCGCGTTGCGGGGGGCAAACTCACGCTGCATGGTTGGCATTACGTGTTGGAGGATGGCGAAGTGCACGTGTTCGACGTGCGCCACGGCAGGTTCATCGCCGCCTCAGAAGCCGACAACGCCGGCACCGGCCCTTACCAGCACTACGAGGAGCCGCCGTCGCGCGATTACCGTTGGTGAGGCGCAGTGTTGCTGCCGGGCGCAAGACCCTCGGGCAGGCGCACCTGCCCGTTTTATTCGAATTGCACCGGCTCGCCCTGCCGGTCAAAGGGAATGAACGAGGCAAACGAACCGGTCTTGATCGATTCGACCATGCGCGCCAGTGGCACGGTGGCCTCTTCGCTGGTCGGTGCGCGACCATCGTTGCCGGACAGTGCGGCGACAAACACGATGACCCAGGCCTGGCCGAACTGGTCTGATTCTTCGGCCAGCGCGGCGAAGCCGGCCAGCTCGTCCGGTGTTTTGTCGACCGACATCAGCGGCGCGAGTTCGCCGCCCTGACCGGCTTCAAAGCGCGCGCGTTGCGCCGCGTCGGCGTCTGCCGGCAGGGCGCTACCGGCAAACACGAACAGCAGGCGCTGCGGTTGCGCTTGCTGGCGCGCCGCCTGCAACAAGTCATCGAAACTTGAGAGAAGGGTCATGACTGCTTAACTCCGCAAAAGGGGTGCATGCACGCAACCTTACCAGCCAAAGCCATGTTGCATCAGCCGGCCTTCGCCGCCGCGACGCCATATGCCGAAAGGCGGGCGATGGCCGTCTGCATGAGGACGTTGCGTGACGGCGCGCAGTGGCGATGCTGCGCGAAGATGTTCAGGCGGCGCGTGAAGTCTCGCCCATTGCCAGGTGCACTTCGGCCACCGGGTTGAGTCCGGTCAGCCAGTTGCGGTGGCGCGTGAACACGCGCATGTCGTGTCCGGGCACGATGCGCTCGAGCTGGTCGGCACCGACCAGGGCTTTCAGTTTGTCGTAGGTGGCGACGAGATTCCAGGTATTGCCCTGCACATAGCCCGGTGGCCACATACGCTCGATGTTCGCATACCAGTAGACGCAGTCGCCGGCGATGACATAGGGGCCCGATCGGGTCTCAACCTCGACCCATTGCGAACCGAAGGTGTGGGTGTCGGCGGCAAGGCGGCAATGCACGCCGGGTGCGATTTCGGTGTCGCCATCGAGCAGCACCGCACGGCCGTCGCTCACGGCCGCGCCAAAGCGCTGCATGACTTCGGCATCCATGGACGATAGTGCCCAGTGTTGTTTGCCCACGGACAAGTCGGGGAT
>CAISIP010000500.1 GCA_903885415.1 uncultured beta proteobacterium | reverse complement strand
TCAGCCGAACCAGCGACCCAACCACCGGCCAGCCTTCGCGGGCGCCCTTAAGAAACACCCAGTGGTACATGCCGGCCGACACGCACATCAGCGCAAAAGCCATCGCCATCGAAGCCAGTAGCAAGCTGGTTCCGCTGAGGTGCAGCGCGCGGCTCCTGGCGAGCCATGCGTCCGTGATAATCAGTTGCACAGGAAGCTCCTTTCAACCACCGTTTTCATGATCCGCCGAAACCATCCGGTCACGCTGCTGCAGGCTTCGCAGGACTCGCCCACGCTGGGACGCCTGCTCGAGTTGAACCGGGACTCGGTAGCGCGCCTGCAATCGATCGAGTCGCTGATACCGCCCGCGCTGCGCGGATCGGTAAAGGCCGGCCCGATCGACGGCGCCGTCTGGTGCCTGCTGCTCGACAATAATGCCGCCGCCGCCAAGATGCGCCAGTTGCTGCCGATGCTGCAGTCCCGCCTGCTATCGGCCGGCTGGGCAGTCGAGTCGATCAGGCTGAAGGTTAACGCATCGGCTAGCCGCTAGGCGAGCCGCCTTCGTGGCCCGCTCCCATCCGCCTGACGGCGCCTGCAGTGCCGCCGCCCGCCTATCGTCAAAGGATGAAGCTCACCAGCCCCATCGCGCCGAGTTCCATCGCGTCCAGCACCGCTTCGCGCTCGGCGATGCGCAGGCCTTCGGCGCCGGCTCGCAGCAGGTAGCGGTAGCAACCCACGTAGCAGCGCACGTCAGCGTCGCGTCGGTGCCTGTACACGATGAAATTGGCGTGCACCCTGAGCGATTCGACACCATCACCCAAGCTACGGCCCGCGATGCGCACGTTGCTGATCAGCCGCCGGGTGCGCGAATGCGGAAACTCGGCGTGCGCGTTGCGGTCCTTGAGGCGCACGACGCGCTCGCGAATGCGGTGAATGTCGTCGGCGATCATAAACAGCGCCTGCTGCGGCTGCGCATCCGGCGCGTCGTTGGACGGAACCCGGTAGCTGCAGTCGTCGCATAGCAGCGCCAACCAGTCGTCGAGTTGCCATGCGTCGAGCAGCGCCGCCTCGTGAAACAAGAAGTCCTCTACGTCGGCGCGGTTGGTGGCACCGGCAGGGCCCGATGGCGCCTTGCCGCTCATGATGCTTTCCCGCCGGCGTCAGGGGCGTCAGTAGCACCCATCAGCTCGCTCCAGCGCAGCCAGAATGCGCGCAGGTGCAATTCGTCGGTATTGAGCTGCTCGCCCTCCTTGGCCATGCCACGCGACATGACCGACCACGGCACTTCGCGAAAAGTCGCCATGCCTTTTTGCACCGACTCGAGCGCTTCGACATCGTCGGGGGTGGCAAAGCCGCCGGGGCCGTAGAAGGTCAGGAAGCTGTCGAGCCGCACGGCGCGCGCGGCAGGCGTTTCCTCGACCGGTCCCAGCGCCCAGGCGCGGACCTGCATCCGGTCGGCGGCGAGCGGCTGAAAGCTGCGGATCGTGACCGACGAGCCGTCGTTGAGGACCAGGTTGGGAAACACCACCAGGTTACGGTTGGTATCGGCGACCCGCGTCGCACGCTCGTGTCCCAGGCGCTCGAACAGCTCGGCGCGAATGCGCTCGATCTCGGGCCGGGCGGCTTCGCCGTAGATCGCTATCCACTTGGCCACAGGCCGGCCGCGGAAGTTGACGTTATCGATCACCGCGTGGCCGTTTCCGAGCGCCTTGCCGACACCGTGCGAGGGCATCAGCTGGCCCTTTGGCGGCCGCTTGATCTCCACGCCCGAGCGCTTCATGTAGTTGAGCCAGGTCGAATGCGTCGTCATCAGGTGGTAGTCGTCAAAGCTGTTCTCGACCAGCAGCTTCCAGTTGGCCTTGATGTCGTATTCCTGCGTGCCGCGCAGCACCTCCATGCGGCCCGACGGTGACTGATCGACGATCAGGTCGATGTATTCGCAAGCGCCTGCCAGATAGTCGACCAGCGGCATCGCCTTGGGGTTGAACGACAGGAACACAAAACCCTTGTAAGCCGCTACCTGCGCCGGCTCGGCCAGTCCCAGCTTGCAGCGATCAAAACTCGGCGGGTAGCTGGCCTGGCCGGGCACGCCGTCGAGCGCACCGTCGCGGTTGTAACTCCAGCCGTGGTAGAAGCAGAAGAAGCCCTTGGCGTTGCCCTCCGGCTCGCGGCAGACGATGGCGCCGCGGTGGCGGCAGGCGTTGAGATAGACGCGTATGCGCGCACCCGAATCGCGGCAAAAGATGATAGGGCGGCCGCAGACATTGCGGGTTTTGAAGTCTCCGGGCTCGCGCACTTCGGACTCATGGCCCACATAGATCCAGCAGGTATCGAAAATCCGCCGCATCTCGGCTTCGAGCACCTGCGGGTCCACCAACGCGCGCCGGTTGACCCGGAAGTCGTGGCCCTGCGGGTCATTGATGACGAAGTTTTCGGCTGGCATGGTCGGATCCCTTGGCAGGCGGCGGCTCTGGCCTGGGCAGGCGCTATGCGCCGCCCGGGCCTTCTTCACGCCAAAAACCGAGCGCCTGCTGTGCGGCGCGGTCGGAAAAACTGAACAGCAGGCAGTCTTCGTCCGCCTCCAGGCTGTAGGACTCCCAGCCTGGAACGACGAGCACATCGTGCGCCTGCAACTGTTGCAC
>CAISIP010000499.1 GCA_903885415.1 uncultured beta proteobacterium | reverse complement strand
TGGTTTGGCATCATGGTGCTGATGACGGTGGGTTTCGGCATGCTGGCGCCGCCGGTTGGTCTGAACGTCTATGTGGTGAACAATATGGCACGCGATGTTCCGATCGCCGAGAGCTACCGTGGCGTGATGCCATTTTTGATCAGCGACATCCTGCGCACGCTGCTGCTGTTGTTTTTCCCCGGCATCTCGCTGTGGCTGGTGCAATTTATTGGCCGAGGGTAAATCCCGGCTCTGTTGTGTGACTTTTTCGGTTAAGTTCTGAACCCTGACTATTGGTCCCACCAAGGAGATATCTCTGATGCAAAGACGTACGCTTTTAAAAACCACCGCAGCGGCAGCGCTGGGCGCCCCTGGCCTGAGCGGCCTGGCGCAGCAGTCGGTGACATTGAAATTTCATACCTTCATGGCGCCGCTGTCGAGCGTTTGGCTCACCATGAACAAGCCCTGGATGGAGAAGGTCGAGAAAGAGTCGGGCGGGCGTATCAAGTTCGAAGGCTACCCGGCGATGCAACTGGGGGGAACGCCGGTGCAGCTCTACGACCAGGCGAAGGATGGCGTAGTCGACATCGTGTGGACCCTGCCAGGCAACACGGCGGGACGTTTTCCGCGCATCGAGGCTTTCGAGTTGCCGTTCATGATGAACGAGGCCGAAGCGACGTCGAAGGCGCTTTGGGAGTATGTACAAACAGTCGCCCCGGACGAGTTCAAAGACACCCAGGTACTGGCGCTGCATGTGCACGGGCCTGGCGTGATCCACACCACCGAAAAGGCGATCCATTCGATCGCCGACCTGCGCGGCGTCAAACTGCGCGCACCGACACGCCAGGTCACCAAGCTGCTGGGCGTGCTGGGAGCGACCCCCGTCGGCATGCCGCTGCCGGGAATTCCCGACGCCCTGAGCAAGGGAACGATCAACGGCTGCGTCATACCCTGGGAAGTCGTGCCGTCGGTCAAGGTACACGAGTTGACAAAATTCCACGCCGAGTTCGAGCCCGCAGGCGGCTCTCTGTACACCACCACCTTTGTGATGGCGATGAACAAAGCCAAGTACGCGTCGCTTGCACCCGACTTGAAGAAGGTACTCGACAACAACTCGGGAATGGCAGCCTCGGCATGGCTTGGCAAGACGCAGCAGGGCAACGACCCACTCGGGCGCAAGGCGGCGGTGGACCGCGGTAACACCATATTCACGGTGAGCGCGGCAGAGGCCCAGGATTTCAGGCGCAAGTCTCGGTCGATCGAGGTCGAGTGGGTGGAGGACATGAACAAGCGCGGCTTCGACGGCCGCAAGCTTCTCGACACCGCAAGAGCGCTGATCGACAAGCACGCAATGCCGGCTCCCGGCAAGGCTGCCCCGGCCAAGAAGGCCTAGACACGACTGGCCCATCCGGGGGCTCGCGCCATCGACCCCTGGTATCCGCACCGCCCGTATGCACCACAGCCCGATCAAACACTGCAGGAACTGCGGCGCCCCGGTGGTCTACCGCGTTCCCGACGATGGCGACACCCGGGAGCGCGCGGTCTGCCCGCAGTGCCAGACGATTCACTATGAAAATCCGCTCAATGTGGTCGGCACGGTTCCGCATCTGGGTGAACAGGTGCTGCTATGCAAGCGCAACATAGAGCCGCGCCGCGGCAAATGGACCCTTCCCGCGGGCTTTATGGAACTCAACGAAACCACTGCCCAGGGCGCCGCGCGCGAGACGGAGGAAGAAGCGGGAGCCCAATTTGAGATGGAGGCGCTCTTTGCGATCCTGAGTGTGGCCCGTGTTGGACAGGTCCATCTGTTTTACACCGCGCGACTGCTCCACGACCGCTTCGACCCTGGCCACGAGACGATGGAGGCGCGCCTGTTCAGCGAAGCGGAAATTCCCTGGGACGACATCGCTTTTCGAACGGTCAAGGAAACGCTGGAGCGCTACTTCTCGGACCGCCATGCCGGCCGTCTGGGATTTCACACGGTCGACATTCACTGACAGGCTCGGAGCCCGCGCTAAGGCGCGAGGCACCATGGAGCCAGGCCCCGCACCAGGCCGGCCCAGACAACCCAAGATGAGCTTGCCGCCAGCGCGAGACCCGCCATGCGAACGCCCACCTGCCCTGCGGGCCCAGCCCGCAAGCGCAGCCAGAGCCACGGCCCTGCCACCATGGACACGCTGGTTCCGAGCGCAAACAGCGCCATGATGGCGGCACCCTCGGCCGCTCTGGCGCTCATGGCCGCCACCAAGATGGCCGAATAAAGCAGCCCACATGGCAGCAAGGCCCAGACAGTTCCGACGATCAGCGGCGCAGGCCGTCGCGCCGCGCCGACCCAGGTGCGGGCCCGGACCCATAGCGCCTTGCCTGCGCCCTCGAGCCACGCCGGCTGTCGGGCACTAATCAGCAACGCAAGGCCAAGACCGGCTGCGGCGACATGCACCAAGGTCCAGACCGGACGGATCGCGGCCGAGCGGGTGGTCAGCCAGCCGATGCTCTGAACCGAGGTGGCCGCCAAGGCGCCCATGGCCGAGTAGCCCGCCATGCGCCCCAGATGAAACAGCCAGAGTGCGCTGCGCCGGCGGTCGCCGGCTGCGCTTGCCAGGCCGGCGCACGCCGCCCCGCACATCAAGACACAATGCGGCCCGCCGACCAGCCCCATCAGCAGCGCCGTCAGCGCCAGCGAGCCCTGCATTGCCACACCTTAAAGAATCTGTGAGAAGCGGGCCCGGTTGCGATCGCTCTGCAAAGCGCGATCAAACACCATCGCCACCGCACGGACAAAGAACCAACCCGTCGCGGTGACCTGGACGCCGCTATCGTCGACCGTGACCAGACCCTGGTCCTGCAGCTCGCCCAGCGTGTCGAGCTCTTTCGAAAAATAGGTCTTCGAGCGCACCAGAAATGCCAGGTCAATGGATTCAAACAAGAACCCGCCCTGGCACATCAGCGCCATGATGACGGCGCGGCGCACGAGATCGTCGCGAGACAACGCCAGTCCCCGCACGACGGGGAACCGTCCTTGGTCGAGCGCGTCATAGTATTCATCAAGCGTCTTCGCATTCTGGCTATAGGTCGCGCCGACCCGACCGATGGCCGAGACGCCGAGCCCGATAAGGTCGCGGTCCGGCTGCGTGCTGTAGCCCTGGAAATTACGGTGCAAGCGCCCCTGTCGCTTGGCGACGGCAAGAGGATCGTTGGGCAATGCGAAATGGTCCATGCCGACGTAGACATAGCCGGCCGCCAGCATCGCGGCGATGGAACGCGACAGCATCGCCAACTTGGCGCTGGCGTCCGGCAATTGCGCAGCCGGTATCCTGCGCTGTGCTTTGAATCGCTCGGGAAGATGGGCGTAGGCGTACAGGGCCACGCGATCAGGGCGCATCTGCAGCAACTGCTCCAGCGTGCCGGAAAAGGACTCTGGCGTCTGCTTTGGCAAGCCGTAAATCAGGTCCAAATTGATCGAGTCAAAGCCCCGCGTTCGTGCCGACTGAACCAAGGCCATCACCTGCTCCACCGGCTGAATGCGGTGAATAGCCTGCTGCACGGCAGGATCGAAATCCTGCACGCCAAAGCTCAGCCGGTTAAATCCCAATTCGGCCAGCGTGTCAAGGCGTGCCGCATCGACGGTGCGCGGGTCCACCTCGATGGCGAATTCGGCGCCGGCGACGAGATTGAAGCCGCGCCCGAGGATCGCCATCAGCGATCGGAGTTCATCGTCGTCCAGAAAGGTCGGGCTGCCTCCGCCTAGGTGCAGCTGCGTGACCTTCTGGCCCAACCCGAGCGCCGCGGTGTGCAGATCCAGCTCGCGGCCAAGATAGCGCAGGTAAGGGGCTGCCCGGTCATGGTGGCGTGTCACCAGCTTGTTGCAGGCGCAGAAATAGCACAGTGACTCGCAAAACGGGATGTGGACATACAAGGACAGCGGCGCCGCTGGCGCAACGCTCGCCCGTTGCGCCAGCGCGATGCGGTATTCCTCCGGCGAAAAGGCCTCTACAAAGCGGTCGGCGGTCGGGTACGAGGTATAGCGCGGTCCCGAAACATCAAATCTGCGCAGCAATTCTGGCGAGATCGGCTCAGCGGCTGCTGAAGGCATGGACAATTCCTTGAAATTCCAGCGACTGTGCCGTTTACATCGCCCAAAAGTCTTGATATGGGTCAAATGAACATCTGGTCAAAAGCCCCACAATTGACGCACATCAGGAGTGCTTCTATGCTAAATCTCGTGAATTCAGAACACATCGATAGCCTGACACCCTCCAATCCTTCTGCAGCGCCCCCTCGGCAGACTTATGGTGTCAACGCCGGCGCGATCAAGATTGCCTGCTCAAACTGCAACCTGCGCGAGCTGTGCATGCCGCTGGGCTTGAGCCCCGAAGAACTGGAGCAAATCGACGGGTTGGTCGCGAGCCGGCGCAGGGTCAAGCGGGGCGCCCAACTGTTTCGCCAGGGCGACGCTTTCACCAGCCTGTACGCGATCCGCACCGGCTTCTTCAAGACCTGCGTCGCATCCGAGGACGGGCGCGAACAGGTAACCGGCTTTCAGATGGCCGGGGAAGTCATTGGACTCGACGGCATCGTCAGCGACAGCCACAGTTGCAACGCGATTGCCCTGGAAGACGCTGAGGTCTGTGTGATGCCCTTCGATCGCATTGAAGAGTTGTCGACCCAGGTGCACGCACTGCAGCGCCATGTACACAAAATTATGAGCCGGGAAATTGTCAGGGAGAACGGTGTCATGCTGCTGCTCGGAAGCATGCGCGCCGAAGAGAGGCTGGCCGCCTTTTTGCTCAATCTGGTTCAACGGCTGCACGCGCGCGGATTCTCGCAATCCGAACTGGTGCTCAGGATGACGCGCGAAGAAATAGGCAGTTATCTTGGCTTGAAGCTCGAGACGGTCAGTCGTGCTTTTTCCAAGTTCGTCGACGACGGTATCATGGAGGTGAGGCAGCGGCATGTGCGCATCGTTAAGCCCGATGCGCTGCGCGACATCGTCAACCCACCCCCCTGTGTTTGAGCTTGGCCGCCGCCAAACGGCCAGCCGGACTTTCAACGGCCCTCGGTGGATTGCGCTGCTGCCGGCTTGCTAGGTTCTGAGGGCCGCGCCGCCAACAGCAGGGTCAGGGCACTCGAAGCCATGGCCAGAAGCCAGAACATAAAAAAAGCCAGCGAATAGATGCCCTGTCGGGACAGCGGGAGCGCGTGACCAAGCCAGTGCAACTCGTGGGGATCTACTGCCGCGAAGACAAGGGCCTCCAACAGGCCCGCGATCAGGAACGCCGGCCAGACGATACACATCCATGCAGGAGGCGGATGGCCCTGTCGGGTCGGGTCTGTCGGGGTGTCCGTCACGGTCTTGCAGCCACGGCACCGGCCACTGCGGTGGCAGCGTGGTTGCGCGCCTCGGTTGCCGGAACCAACGCACCCGCCGACGGCGAACGATAACGGTCTTCAACCACCAGCGGGTCAGGCCTTGCAATCGCCAGATACAGCGTGAAGAAGCTCGCAACCACCACCGCCGCCGGGCCGGCGATCACCAACCATACATGGCCAAAGGTCCACCAGGCCGGCGGGGGCGCGGCGGTTGCATTCACGATCGGCATTTTTTTCTCCTTAACGTGGAATCAAAAAGGCTGCCTTTTCGGCGAGACGGTCCGACGCGCCGTCAGCGGCAACATGAAACACGATGGTGTGCGCGCCGGCGTCCTGGCCTGATAAAGGCAGGCGGACGCGCACCGCCACCCAGCGCGACTGGGTGGACTCGACTACAAAGCTGGTATCGGAGTCCACCGCAATGCCCGGCAAGCCAGACACCGAGATGCTGTACCGCTGCCGCGCCTCGGTGGCGTTCATGATCTGCAAACGATAGACGTTCTCGACCACTGCGTCTTGCACCAACCGGGCCAGGGCGCCGCGGTCACGAACCACATCGACCTTGAACGGCGCGCGCAGCGCAAGGCTGATCAACAGCGCCAGACCGACGGCGACCAATATGCCGGCGTATATCAGCACCCGGGGTCGCAACACCCGGCGCACCATCTGCACGCGCGTCCATGCATGCTCGATCGCGTTCTGTGTCGAATACTTCACCAGTCCACGGGCGTAGCCCAGTTTGTCCATCACCCTGTCGCAGATGTCGGCGCATGCACCACAGCCGATGCATTCGTACTGCAGCCCGTTTCGAATATCGATTCCGGTCGGACAGACCTGCACGCACAGGCTGCAATCGACGCAGGCGCCGAGCTGTAGCGCACGCGGGTCTGCCGTGCGCGAGCGGGCACCGCGTGGCTCTCCGCGCTGCAGGTCGTAGCCCACGATCAGGGTGTCCTTGTCAAACATTGCGCTTTGAAACCGTGCGTATGGGCACATATGCTTGCACACTTGCTCGCGCAAAAAACCGGCATTTCCGTAGGTGGCTAATCCGTAGAACAGGGTCCAGAACATTTCCCAGGATGAGAGTTGCGAATGCAAGACTTCTAAGCCGAGTTCCCGGATCGGGGTGAAATAACCGACAAAACTAAAGCCTGTCCAAAGCGCCAGCGCCAGCCAGATCATGTGCTTCGTACTCTTGCGCGCAGCGCGTTCGAGTGACCACGCGCCGGCATCGCGCCGCATCCGGGCCGATCGATCGCCTTCGATTTTTCGCTCGATCCATAGAAACATTTCCGTGTATACCGTCTGCGGGCAAGCGTAGCCGCACCACAAGCGACCCGCAACAGCGGTAAACAGGAACAGAGACAGCGCAGACACCACCAGTATTCCGGTCAGGTAGATGAAGTCCTGCGGATACAGAATTAGACTGAAGATATAGAACCGCCGCGCCCCAAGGTCAAATAAGACCGCCTGGCGCTGTCCCCACTCTATCCATGGCAAGCCATAGAAAACCGCCTGGGTCAGCAATACCAGCGCCCAGCGCCAATGGGAGAAAAACCCGGTGACGCTGCGCGGATAGATGGTCTGATGCGCCTCATACAGCGACACCATCTGGGGGCCATCGTCGGCGCGCCCGACCGCAGGGGCGGCCCTGCGTGGTGCCCGCGGAATTATCGCTATTGGCTTTCGGTCCATCGCGATGGCGTCTCAGGCGGCGAACCCGACCGATGCAAGACCGGATCGACGCCGCAATCTAACGGGCGGCCACACCGGTGCTGTGCGAAAGTCCCCAGACATAGGCTGACAGCACATGGATTTGCGCAGGGCTCAGCTTGTCAGACTGCGCGGGCATCTGGTTGACCTTGCCGGCGTTGACCATCGCCGCGATGGCGGCTTCGCCGTAACCGTGCAGCCATATACCGTCACGCAGGTTGGGTGCACCCAGTGACGTGTTGCCCTGGCCGTCGATTCCGTGGCAACCGACGCAGATCGAAAACTTCGACTTTCCAAGTGCCGCCCGTAGCGTGTCGTGCGGGCTGTTGGACAGGCTCAACACATAGTTAG
>CAISIP010000498.1 GCA_903885415.1 uncultured beta proteobacterium | reverse complement strand
CCATTGCCATCGGCGCAGCCGCCCGCGACTGAGGCTGCCCGCGCGTGCTCAAAGGCATCTCCCCGCTGCTGTCGCCCGATCTGCTGCACCTGCTCGCGAGCATGGGCCATGGTGACGAGATCGTTCTGGCCGACGCCAACTTTCCCTCAGCGGCCCAAGCCAGGCGGCTGCTGCGCCTGCCCGGCAGCAGCGCACAGGCCGTGCTCGACGCGGTGCTCAGCGTGCTGCCGCTGGACGACTTTGTCGCACAGGCCGCCTTCACGATGCAGGTCGTCGGCGACCCCGACGCCATACCGCCGGCCGTTGCCGAATTCAACGCGGTGCTCCAGCGCCAAGGCTACGGCGCGGCGACTGCCCTGGAGCGTTTTGCCTTCTACGAGCGCGCCGGCAGCGCCTTCGCCATCGTCGCCACCGGCGAAACGCGCGGCTACGGCAACATCCTGCTCAAGAAGGGCGTGGTGCGGCCATGATGTACACCGCCGCCGCCGCGACGCAGCATGCCGGGACCACGCAGCGCGCGCGCGCCTACCAGGGCTTCACGCAGCAGATCCTCAGCGGCGGCATCCGCAGCGGGCAGTTTGTTTCGCAGCGTGCGTTGATGGCGCTGCTCGGCATGCCGCTGGGCGCGGTACGCGAAATGATCCCGCGCCTGGAGGCAGGCGGGCTGGTCAGGACGGTTCCGAAGCGCGGGCTGCAGATAGCGCAGGTGGACCTGCAACTGATCCGCAACGCGTTCCAGGTCCGCGCCATGATCGAACACGAGGCGATCGTGCACTTCGCGCGCAGCGCCGGTCAGGACGAACTCGACGCTATCGAGGCCAGCCACCGCGACATCCTGCGCCGCGCCAGCGCCGCGCGCGCCGATGCGCAGTTGCTTGACGACGCGCAGGCGCTCGACTGGGGCCTCCACGACCGCATGGTCGACGCCTTGGGCAACGAGATCGTCTCCGAGATCTACCGCGTCAACAGCCTGCGCGTACGCCTGATCGGGCTCGAGTCGAGCGTCATCACGCCGGCACGGCTGATACCGGCCATGCAGGAGCACCTAGACTTCATCGCTGCGCTGCGCCTGCGCGATGCAGCGCGCGCGGCCGAGCTGCTGGCGACCCATATTCGCAGCGCGCGCGACCGGGTGCTCGACGCGCCGGCCCTCGCGCCCTGCGCCGCGGCGCAAGCCGCAATTCCCGCCGCCCAACCACGCAGCAACACCCGAAGGACAAGCACTTGAACCAGGACATCCACGGCCTTTGGCCGGCTTTGCTCATACCCCTCACGGCAGACGCACGGGTCGACAGCGCGCGCGCCATCGCGCACGCCAAGCGCATGCTCGCCGCCGGCTGCGACGGCGTCACGCTATTCGGCACCACCGGCGAAGGGCCGGCATTCAGCGTGGCCGAGCGCAAAGCCCTGCTTGAGGCCCTGCTCGCCAGCGGCGTTGGGCCCCAGCAGACGGTCGTCGTCACCAGCGCAAGCGCCCTGCCCGATGCGATCGCGATCGGACGCCACGCAGCGCAACTGGGCTGCCACCGCCAGCTTTACATGCCGCCTTTTTATTTCCGCCAGCCGCGCGACGCCGGCATAGTCGAGGCGGTGTCGCAAGTGGTGCGTGGCATCGACGACGCGCAACTCAAGCTGCTGCTGTACCACATACCCGGCCTGAGCAGCGTGCCATTCAGCCACGCCAGTATCGCCACGCTGGCGCAGCGCCACCCCGGGCAAGTGATCGGCGTGAAGGACAGCAGCGGAGACCTGGAACACGGACTGGCGCTGGCCAGGGCCTTTCCGGCGCTGTCGATACTGGTCGGCGCCGAGCAGCATGTCGCCGCCACCATGCGCGCCGGCGGCTCCGGGTCTATCAACGGACTGGCGAATATTGCGCCGGGCCTGCTACGGCGCATCGTCGCCGCACCCAACGCGGTTGCGCCCGACGATGAACGCCTGGTGCGCGAACTGCTCGCGCTGCTCAGCGTGATGCCAAACATGCAGTTCGTCTGCGTCTACAAGACCATGCTGGCCGAGCAGACCGGCGACGACGCCTGGCTCCATGTGCGCGCGCCGCTGTGCCCCCTGGATAACACCGAGGCGCAAAGCGTCCGCGCAGGGTATCGTGCGATAGGTTCACTGCTTTCCCTCGTTTGATTTTTTTCAGGAGACAACCCGATGACCGCTTCCAACCCCTCTTCCCAGCGCCGCGTCAGCCGGCGCGCCGTCCTCGGCGCCGCAGCCGCAGTCGGCGCAGCGGCGCTGCCCAGT
This sequence comes from uncultured beta proteobacterium, assembly GCA_903885415.1. GTDB lineage: Bacteria > Pseudomonadota > Gammaproteobacteria > Burkholderiales > Burkholderiaceae_C > CAISIP01. The sequence continues at coordinate 14,651 of CAISIP010000498.1, read as the reverse complement.
TTTGCGCAAAGCAAAACCATGCTGCGCATCTCGACGCCAGCGGTTCCCGACGACTGGCACGGCAAGATGTGGACCGTCTTCAAGGACACGCTGGACAAGAGCGCGCCCGGCGAGTTCGAGGTACAGATCAACCTCAACGCATCGCTGTTCAAGCAGGGAACCGAGCCCGCCGCGATGGCACGCGGCAACCTGGAGCTCGCGGCCATCTCGGCGCAGGACATCGCCAAAATACTGCCCGAATACTCAATCTACACCGCGGGCTACCTGATCCGCGACCCAGACCACCAACAGAAAGTGTTCAACGGTCCGATCGGCGCCGAGATGTACAAAGCGGTGGCCGAGAAGATGGATGTGCAGATCTTGGCCATCGGCTACCTCGGCAGCCGCCAGGTGAACCTGCGCGAAGTCCGCAGTGTGAAGACACCGGCCGACCTCAAGGGTGTCAAGCTGCGCATGCCCGGCTCCAAGGAGTGGCTGTTCCTGGGCGAGGCGCTCGGCGCCACGCCCACGCCGCTGGCCTTTGGCGAGGTCTACCTGGGCCTGAAGACCGGCACCATCGACGGCCAGGACAACCCGCTTCCATCGGTGCGCGCAGCCAAGTTCTACGAGGTCACCAAGCAGATCGTCATGACCAGCCACCTGACCGACGGCATCTTCGTCGCCATCGCGAGCAAGAGCTGGAACGCGATGAGCACCGCCCAGAAGCAGAAGGTCAGCGCGGCAGCGCAGGCTGCCGTCGCCTATAACAACGAGAACCGCATCAAGGAAGAAGCGCAGCTGGTCGACTTCTTCAAAAAAGAAGGGCTGCAGGTCAGCACACCGGACGTGGAAGCTTTTCGCAAGACGGTACAGGCGGCCTACCAGAACTCGGAGTACGCCAAGGTCTGGCCCAAGGGACTGGTTGATCGCATCAACGCCGTCAAGTGAGGCTCGCGCGCTGGCTCAGGGGCGCCGCCAATGCACTTGGCGGCGCGCTGTTTCTGACGTTGTTTGCCGTCTTCGTGATCCAGATCGCGGCGCGCTTCGGCTTCAACAAGCCGCTGGCATGGACCGACGAGGCGGCCGTCATCCTGTATGTGTGGGTCATCCTGTGGGCCGCCGCCGCAATGGTCCCGGAACGAGAGCATGTGGCGTTCGACCTGCTGTGGAACAGCGTCAGCCGGCGCACCCGCCAGGCGATGCAAATTGCCGGCAACCTGATGATTGGCGGCCTGGCGCTGGCCGCGCTGCCTGCGAGCTGGGACTATGTGCATTTCATGCGGCGCGAGGGTACGCCGGTACTCGATGTGCCTTTCATGTGGGTATTTCTGCCCTTCGTGCTGCTGATGGCCGCGCTCGTTCTGCGCGCCGCATGGGCGATCTGGAACGCGGTACGCGGCACCGGACTCGAGGCGGAGCTGCGGGTATGAGCCGGCCGTCTCCCGGCGCGGACGCCGCAGCGGCGCGCAGCACGAAGGGTTTGCCGTGAGCTCGCCCATCCTGGTGCTCGTTGGTGTGCTCGTCGCCGGCATGCTGCTGCGCATGCCGATCGGCTTCGCCATGCTCGCCAGCGGCATCGCCTACCTGCTGGTCAAGGGGCAGGACGTGGGACTGGTCGCCGAACAGGTAAGCAACGGCCTGTACAACAGCTATGTGTTGCTGGCCGTCCCGCTGTTCGTTTTTGCGGCCAACATCATGAACGCCGGCACCGTGAGCGAGCGCCTGTTTGATTTCTGCCGCATCCTGGTCGGCCGCATGCGCGGCGGACTGGCACAGGTCGACATCCTGGTCAGCGTGATCTTCTCGGGCATGAGCGGCAGCGCGATCGCCGACGCTGCCGGTCCCGGCCTGGTGACGATTCGCCAGATGCTCAAGAAGCCCGAGTACACGCGTGGCTTTGCCGGTGCGGTGGTGGTGGCCAGCGCGACGCTGGGGCCAATCATCCCGCCTTCGATACCGATGGTGATCTACGCCATGGTTTCGGGCGCGTCGGTCGGCGCGCTGTTTCTGGGCGGCGTGGTTCCGGGCTTCCTGATGGCTGCGCTGATGATGCTGGTGGTCCACACCATCGCCGTGCGGCGCAACATGCCGCGCGACGAACCGGTGCCGCGCTCCGAGTGGGCCGGCCTGATCTTTCGCGGCGCGCTTCCGCTGTCCATGCCGATCGTGCTGCTCGGCGGCATCTACTCGGGCATTTTCACGCCCACCGAAGCGGCCGCCGTCGCCGCACTGCACGCGCTGGTGCTGGCCGCGGTCGTATTTCGTGCGCTGAGCTGGAGAAGCTTCTGGGGCGTGGTGATGGAATCGACCCGCGCCAGCGCCGTCATCACCATCATCCTGGCGGGCTCGTTCATCCTCAACTATGCCTTCACCGCCGAGGGCGTTCCGCAGGCGATGGCGCAGTGGGTCGACAGCATGCAGCTGTCGCAAATCCGGTTCCTGCTGCTGGTCAACCTGATGTTTCTGGTGCTGGGCTGCTTCTTGGACGTCTCGGTGCTGCTGCTGGTCTTTGTTCCGATGCTGCTGCCCGCCGTCAAGCTGCTCGGCATCGACCTGGTGCATTTCGGCGTGCTGGTGGTGCTCAACATGATGATCGGGCTGATCCACCCGCCCTTTGGCATGCTGTTGTTCGTCACCAAAGCGCTTACCGGCATCCCGATTGGCGAAATGATGCAGGAGGGTTGGCCGTTCCTGGTCATGCTGCTGCTGTTGCTGCTGGCCATGACGGCATTCCCGCAAATCGTGCTGTGGCTACCGCAGACGATGGGCTACGGGGTACCGAAATAGTACCGGCAGCCCTGCCAGACGCTGCGGCTCCCGGCTTCATACGCGGCATTGTGCCGAGCATGGGCACGCCGTTTCTGTCCGACGGATCCGTCGACCCTGAGGGCATTTGCCGTTGCGCAGCGCATGCTGCCGGTCGAAAGACGCCAGATCGCCGACCGCTGGCTGCGCCAGGGTGCCGGGCGAGTGCCGGCCAGCGCGAGCGCATGGTGTGCGTGCTGGGTGCCCAGGCGATGCTGTGTCAGGCGCCACTCGGCCTTCGCGGCCAGGTTTTGCGCGTGCAAATGGACGCGCTGACGCGCATCGGCCGGTCGGGGCAGACAGCCCCTCAGTCCCCGCTGCGTGCCGCCGCGTGTCGGCGTAGGGCGCGCAAACGCAGGCGCAGCCAGGCTTCGCGCAGCAGCGCGCAGCAGAGCCAGACGGTCAGGCCACTGAAGAGGGTGTCGCTGAGAAAATGGCCGCCCTGCATAACGCGCAGCAGGCTCAGCGACAGGCCGGCGACGGCGCCAACCCACAGCCAACGCCGGCGCGTGGCAGGCGCTCCGAACAGGCCCAGCGCCAGCAGGGTGTAGCCGGTGGCGGCATGGCCGCTGACAAAGGAGCAGTTGTGCGCGCACTGGTCCGAACGGTGCAGCGCCGGCGTGAAAGTCGCCGTTCCGCCAAAGGCCTGCACCGCAACCGGCCGCGCGCGCCCCCAGCCCTCCTTGAGCAAACCGTTGACCGCCAACCCGGTTCCGAGCCACATCGCAAGACCCAACGCCAGCAGCCGGCGGCTCCAGCGCGGGCCGAGCCAGCGCGGCCGGCGCCAGACCAGCAGGATCGGCACCAGCAGGCCCGCACCGCGGCCCAGCCACGGAACGACCTCATGCACCGCGCGCACCGCGGCGTAATCGTTGCCGACGAAGCCGCTGCCCGGCCGGAAAAAGGCTGCACTGGCCATCAGGTCGAGCTCGGGCCAGATCGAAAACAGCAAGCCGGCCGCGCCCAAGGCCGCGGCCCACACCGCCCATTCGCGGCGACGACACGACCCGCTGCGGCGCGTCCTGACCCGCGCTTCGGCGGTGCTCATCGGCACAGCCCCGCCGAATCGGTGTCCGGTCGCGCTGGCGCATCGGGCGCCGGCGCGCCGACGGACAACGGCCGCCAAAGCTGCAATGGCAGCGTTCCCGCCTGGCCGTTGTCGACCCTGGCACTCGCCACCAGTTCCAGTCCACCCAGCGCAGCAGCGAGCGCGCCCGGCGGCGGCCCCTGCGACAACACCAGCCAGCGGCCTGGCATGTCAACGCGCCAAGGACAGCTGAGTTCGTAGTGGCTCGCGGCCACGGTATGGGGCGCCCAGGCGGCGCGCTCGAGCCCCCGGCCGCGCCAGTGGTAAGCCGCATGCGCCATCAGGCCGCGCGATGCGCCTATCAGCCGCACCGCTCCTGTGGACTGCTCGGTCTGCCATGCCGGGGCGAGTTCGGCAAAGGCGCCGCTCCAGCCACGCATACGGGCCCAGGCGTCGAGCCAGACCGGCAGCGCATGGGCCGGTGCGAACTGACGCTGCAGCCAGGGCGCGCAGCCCAGCGCCGACACCAGCACCAGTTGCAGCGCCAGCACCCGCACCGCCTGACGGGTACGCGCCGCGCCGCGCCGTGCGAGCCAGGGCGCCAGCGCGAGAACCACCGACAGGTGTACCGGAGCGATCCAGTTGACCTCGGCCGAACTGCGCGCGGCCTGCAGCAAACCGGCCGCAGCCATCGGCAGCGAGGTCCAGAACAACAGGCAGGCCGCTGCGCGCGGCAACGCGGAGCCGGGCCACTCGGCGTCGGCGCGCCGGCCGCGGCCGACAGACCAGGCGAGCCAAGGCAGCAGCAGCGGAGCCAGTATCAGCACCTGGCCCAGGCTGAATTCGGCCAGGCTGGCCAGCGCGACCCCGGCGCCCCCAGCGTCCTGCTGGCGCAGCGTGATGTCGGCGGTATGGCGCAGCGTCGGCCAGCCCGCCTGCGCGTTCCACCACAGGTTGGGCGACCAAAGCAGCAGCGCAGCAGCCCCGCTGGCCAGCAGCCCCGCCATCGCCCGCCTGTCGCCGCGGCGCCAGACGAATACCGCAGCACCAGGCAGCAATGCAAGCATGCTGTACTTGTCGAGCAGGCCCACGCCACACGCCGCTGCGAATCCAACCCAGGCCCGGTGGCGCCGGCGCACCACCGCCTGCCACAAAGCCCACAGCGCGCTCGCCCAGCACAGCAGCAGCAGCGCGTCGGTCGTCGCTACCATGCCAAGCAGGCCGGCGATGGGGCTGGCCATGAACAGCGCTGCCGCCCACCAGGCGGCGGCCGGCGCATGGCCAGAACCCTTGTCCGGTCGGGCCTGTACCGCCTCGTCGCCGGCGACGATATCGCGCGCGAGCGCCGCGAGAACCACCGCCGTCAGCGGATAGCAGGCCATCGCCAAAGCGCGCACGCCGATCTCGGCGCTGCCAAACACGGCGTCCGACGCAGCGATCAACACCGCGATAGCCGGTGGCTTGGAGTAGTAGCCCCACTGCAGCGTGCGCGACCAGTCCCAATACTGCGCCTCATCGACATGCAGCGAGTCCGCGCTGGTAGCAACCATCAGCAGGCGCAGCGCGAACAGCGACGCCAGCGCGACCACCCAAAGCCCCAGGCCGGCGCCTGGGCGCTCGGCCGTCATGGCGCCTTGGCGTGCCAGGCTTCGTCGGCCAGCGGCTCGCGGGTCGCCCTGCGGTGGTAAGGCAGCGCGTGGCGACCGTCGTAATAGACGCGGATCAGCAGCTCGGCGAGCACGCCGGTGGTGAGGAACTGCAGGCCACCGATCAGCATGAAAAAGCCCAGCGCCAGCAGCGGCCGGGTGCCGACCGATTCGCCCATGGCCTTCTCGATGGCAAGCCACGCCAGGATCAGGCTGCCCCCCAGTGACACCACCAGTCCGACGCCGCCGAAGAAGTGGCCCGGACGCGAGCCAAAGTTCAAAAAGAAATGCATCGCCAGCAGATCGGTCAGCACGCGCAGCGTGCGCGAAAGCCCGTACTTCGACTGGCCAAGCAACCGGGCGCGGTGGTTCACCGGTTCCTCGGCCATGCGCGCCGGCGAGGTCACGGTCGCCAGCCAGGCCGGTATGAAGCGGTGCATTTCGCCATACAGCCTGATCTGGCGCAGCACGTCGGCGCGAAACGCCTTGAGGCTGCAGCCCAAGTCCTGAAAAGCCAGTCCGGTGCTGCGCCGAATCAGCCGGTTGGCCAAGGCAGAAGGCAGCTTGCGCAGCCACATCCCGTCCTGCCGGTCGCGCCGCCAGCCCGCCACCAGGTCCAGATCTTCATGAAGCAGCCGCTCGACCATCCGCGCAATATCGCGCGGATCGTTCTGCAGGTCACCGTCCATGGTGACGATGACGTCGCCGCGCGCTGCGTCGATGCCCGCCTGCATGGCGGCGGTCTGGCGAAAGTTGCGCATCAGTCGCAGCACGCGCACATGCTGGCCAACACCGGCGGCGTGGCGCTCAAGGGCCGGGCCGGTGCCGTCGGTGCTGCCGTCGTCGACGACGATCAACTCCCAGGCGAAGGGGTAGTCGGCCAGGGCCGCCTGCACGTCGTCGATCATCGGGCCGGCATTCTCGACCTCGTTGTACATCGGCACAACGACGGAAAGCCGGTGCGGCGGCGCCTGCGTCCGTCCGACGCCGGCGTGTCCGGTGGCAGTTTGCGCGCTGTCGCTCTGGTTCAGCTGGGTAGTCACTGGGCCGAATCTTAACCCTCCCGTGCTCAGAGCCAGGGTTTGAGCCAGCCCAGTCCGCGCGAAGTTCCCCCGGGCTCACCGCCGTGCAGCGGCCGGTATTCGCAACCCATCCAGCCACGGTAATCGAGCTGGTCGATCAGCGAGAAAAGATAGGGGTAGTGCAGCTCGCCGATGTCGGGTTCATGGCGCTGCGGAACTCCGGCGAACTGCATATGGCCGACCCGGCCGGTCGGCAGATACTGGCGCAGCTTCATCGCAAGGTCCCCCTCGACGATCTGGCAGTGGTAGAGGTCCATCTGCACCTTGAGGTTAGGCGCGCCGACCTCGTCGACGATAGCGTGCGCATGGTCCTGGCGGTTGAGCAGAAAGCCCGGCACGTCGCGCAGGTTGATCGGCTCAATCATCACATCGACGCCCGCTGCGGCGGCCTGCAATGCCGCCCAACGCAGGTTGGCGATATAGGTGGGCAGCTGGTCGGCACGCTGCAGGCCCGGCTGCACCAGCCCGGCCATCAGGTGCAGGCGCGGGCACTCCAGGGCCTGCGCGTACTCCAGCGCCAGGGCAACCCCGGAACGAAATTCGGCTTCGCGACCGGGGACGCCCGCGGTGCCGCGTGCCTGTGGGTCCTGGTAGTCGCCGCGCAGCGCCTGCTCCAGCCCCGCCGGCGGTCCGTTGAAAAGCACCTGCTGCAGGCCATTGCCCCTGAGCCGCGCTGCCAGTTCCTGCTTGGGGTAGGCGTAGGGGAAGAGCAGTTCGACGGCCTTGAATCCGTCCTGCGCCGCCGCCTCGAAGCGGTCGAGGAAATCGAGTTCCGGGTACATCAATGAAATATTGGCGGCAAATTGGGGCATGGCGCCATGCTACCGCGGAGACGCTTGCCAGGGGCGATCAGCCCCGATGGCGGAACCCCGTAATTTTTTGCAAAAGGCGCGGGCGGGCGAATTCCCATTGCCGGGCAGACCCCTAAAATGGGGGTACCACCGGCAAAACTGCCGCGCGCATTCTGGGCGCTCGGTTTGGATGCGCCAACCCTAACCAACCACCGAAGGTAGCTGCCATGCCAATCCGTTTCTCCAAACCCGCCATGGCTGCCGCAACGGCCCTCCTGGCGCTGCCGCTGGCCGGCAACGCCGCCGACATTCGCGTCATGTGCTATCAAGACAGCAACGAGTGCGCGGTGACCACCGACCTGGCCAAACGCTTTGAAGCGCAGAACCCCGGAACCAAGGTGCTGATCGATGTGGTTCCGTTCAAGACCATCGTCGAGCAACTGCCGGTGCAGCTCGCGGCCGGCCAAGGGCCCGATATTGCGCGCGTGACCGAACTCGGCGGCCTGTCCAAGTACTACCTGGATATCAGCCCCTACGTCAAAGACACCAAGTACTGGGAAGCGAACTTTGGCGCCACGCTGCCATGGCTGCGCCCAAGCGCCGCCGACAAAGGCATTTACGGCTTCATGTCGCAACTGACGATGACCGGGCCTTATGTCAACAAGACGCTTTTCGAGCAGGCCAGGGTGGCGCTGCCGGGGCCAAAGGCCAGCTGGGACGAGTGGGTTGAGGCCGCGCGCAAGGTCGCCAAGGCCACGCAGACGCCAGCGGCTCTGGCCTGGGACCGTTCGGGGCACCGCTTTGCGGGCCCGGCTATCAGCTTCGGCGCCAAGATCTTCGACGCCAAGGGCGAGCTGGTTCTCGACGACGGGTACAAGACCGCTGTCAGCAAATTCGTCGGCTGGCACAAGGACGGCGCGATGCTCAAGGAGGTATGGGGCGGCTCCGGCGGTTCAAGCTACGCCGACTCGATTGGCGAGTTCAAGAACGCCCGGGTGGCGATGGTGCTTTCAGGCTCATGGCAGATCAACCGGCTGCAGAAGGACATCGGCAATGCCTTTGACTGGGTCGCGGTACCCAACCCTTGCGGACCGGCTGCCTGCTCGGGGATTCCGGGCGGCGCGGCTTGGGTTGCGCTCAAGACCAGCAAGTCACCGAAAGAGGTCGGCATGTTCCTGGACTTCATGGCCTCCGAGGCCAGCTATGCCGAATTCACCGGCAAGACCGAGAACATTCCGGCGCACGCAGGGCTCGCAAAAAAGGGCGTCGCGTATCCCGGCGCCACGCCCGCCGCGCGCGCTGCGCTCGCGAGTTTCAGCGCCGGGGTCGCCACGCTGGCCCCTGTCGCTTACCAGTTCCAAGGCTACAAGTTCAACCGCGCGATGATGCTGCCCACGGTCAGCCGGGTAACGCAGGCCATCGTCGGAGAAATGAGCGCCGACGAAGCGGTGGGCAAGATCGCCGCCGACATGGCCGACGCGGTCAAGCAGGCACAGCAATAGGTCGCTGGCGAACCGACCGCGGTGTCGCGCTTCGGCGGGCTCTTCTTCAACCTGTTCGAGCCCCTGTTTCGGGCCGGCCAGCGCTGGCTCGGGCCGTCGCGCATGGGCTGGCTGTTTGTGGGCCCGAACCTGCTGGTGTTCGGCCTGTTCAGCTTTCTGCCAATCGCCATCAACCTGGTCTACGCTGCTACCGGCGGCGTGCAGCTGATGCCGCTCGACCGACCCTACACCGGCGGCGAAAACTTTGGCATCCTGTTCGAATGCCGCGACTATTTCGACATCCGGAGCTGCCGCAAGGACATCTTTTGGCGCGCGGTCATCAATACGCTGAAGTTCAGCCTGCTGCAGGTGCTGCTGATGGTCGGGCTGTCGCTGCTGACGGCGCTGGTGCTCAATCGGAAAATCATCGGACGCGGTTTCTGGCGCGGCGTCTTTTTTTACCCGGTGCTTCTCTCGCCGGTGGTGGTAGCGCTGATCTGGAAATGGCTGCTGCAGGGCCAAGGTGTTTTCAACGCCGCGCTGCTCGCCGCGGGCGCGGCGCCGGTCGACTGGCTCACCGACGCCAGCTGGGCATTCTTCTGGACGGTATTTGTCTCAATCTGGGCGCACATGGGCTTTTACACGCTCATCCTGCTGGCCGGGCTGCAGGCGATACCGAAGGATCTGTACGAAGCGGCCGCGATGGACGCGGCTTCACCCTGGACCAGGCTGCGCCGCATCACGCTGCCGCTGCTGATGCCCAACCTGATCGTGGTGCTGGTGCTGTCGCTGATTCGCGCGGTGCAGATATTTGACGAGGTATTCATCCTCACCGGGGGCGGACCTGGTTCGGCAACGACCTTCATCGTGCAGTTCATTTACCAGACCGGCTTTGCCGAGCAGATCCACCTGTACGGGTTGGCGGCGGCCGCCTCGCTGGTGCTGGCACTGGGACTGATGCTGCTGAGCCTGGCCCAACTCAGGCTGACCCGCGCCAGCGACGCGGGGCGGCGCGCAAACTAGGTGGACGCGCCGGTGGCAATCATCCGCTTCCTGACCCGGACCAGGGGCCGCAACCGGCCCGACTGGACCGACTGGATGAGCTATGCCTATCTGTGCGTGGGCTTGTTCACCATGTTCGCGCCAATCGTCTGGTTGCTGATGTCGTCGCTGAAGACAGAAAGTGCGATCGCCCGGTTTCCGCCGACCTTCCTGCCCTACAGCCAGAAGTCGGTGCAGGTGCCCGGGTACGAGCAGCCACTGCCGCTGTTCACCGTCCGCGACGACCAGGGGGGCGTGCGCGACATGGCGCAGGTGCGGCGCGTCGGCATTCTGGCGACGATGGTCGATCCGGCCGCGCCCGGGCAGGAGATCCAGGTCAACATCAACCAGCGCAAGCCGGTGAACGAGCTGCAGTTTGCGACCGCCAACTACACCGAGCTGTTCGCCAAGTTCCGCTTTGGCCGCTACCTGTGGAACAGCGTTTTCATCACCGTGGTGGCGACGCTGCTGACGCTGCTGATCAACTCGATGGCCGCGTTTGCGCTGTCCAAAACCAGTTTCCGTGGGCAAAGAGCGGTCTATCTGCTGATCATCGCGACGCTGATGATCCCCCCAACGATCATCTTGGTACCGGTGTTTCTGGTGATCAACAGCGTCGGTCTGCTCAACAGCCTGTGGGGCGTGATCTTGCCTGCCATCGCGACGCCCACCGGCGTCTTTCTGCTGCGCCAATACATGTTGACCATTCCCGACGAGCTGCTCGAGGCCGCCCGCATGGACCATGCCAGCGAATGGCGTATCTACTGGCGCATCGTGCTGCCGCTGTCGGCGCCGGCGCTGGCGGTGCTGGCGATCTTCTCGGTGATGTGGCGCTGGAACGATTTTCTGCTGCCGCTGATCGTGCTGTCCAAGTCGGAATATTTCACGCTGCAACTGGCGCTCAACTCCTTCCAGGGCGAACTCAACACCCAGTGGCATTACCTGTTGGCGATGACCGTGATCACGCTGGTGCCGATCACGCTGGTCTTCGCATTCTTGCAGAAATACATCACCACCGGCGTCGCCAGTGCCGGCGTGAAGTAAGCGCAAAAAACCCCATGCAAGGAGCGACATTTGGCCACTCTTGAACTCCTGGGAATCGTCAAGACCTTCGGCGCCACGACCGTGCTGCACGGCGTCGACCTCTCGGTCGGCGAGGGTGAGTTCGTTGTTTTTGTCGGGCCGTCCGGCTGTGGCAAATCGACGCTGCTGCGCGTCGTGGCGGGTCTCGAGCAGCCCGACGCGGGCGAGGTGCGCATCAACGGACGCACGGTCAATGCGGTATCTGCAGCGCATCGGGGCTGCGCGATGGTGTTCCAGTCCTACGCGCTGTACCCGCACATGAGCGTCTATGACAACATGGCTTTCGGCCTGGAGAATCTCGGCTTAGCGCGTGCGCAGATAGACTCCAAAGTCAGCGCGGCCGCCACGCTGCTGCGCCTGGATGCGCTGCTGCAGCGCAAGCCGACGCAGCTCTCGGGCGGACAGCGCCAGCGGGTGGCGATAGGCCGCGCCATCGTTCGCGAACCCGAGCTGTTCCTGTTCGACGAGCCGCTGTCGAATCTGGACGCCGAATTGCGGGTGTCGATGCGCGCCGAGCTGCGCGATCTGCATGCACGGCTCAAGGCGACGATGGTGTACGTGACACACGATCAAGTCGAGGCGATGACCATGGCCGACCGGATCGTCGTACTGCGCGACGGCCGGGTGGAGCAGATCGGCGCGCCGCTGGAGCTCTATAACCGGCCGGCCAACCGCTTCGTCGCTGGCTTCATCGGCAGCCCGCAAATGAATTTTCTTCCGGTGGCCTTGCTGCCGCCAGGCGCGGCGGAACTACCCCAGGGAACGCACAGCATCGGCCTACGCCCCGAACACGCGCGCGCCGACCGCGAAGGCCCGATCGCGCTGCGATTGACCCATGTCGAACAGCTCGGCGCGACCAGCCTGCTGCGCGGCATGGTGGGCGACGCCACGCCATTCGAAATGGTCTGCACCGGGCAGACCGCCGCCGTGCGCGGCGACACCTTGCGCGTGACGCTGGCGCGCGAACATCTGCACTGCTTCGGCCCGGACGGGCAGCGCCTGCAACACGCACCCTGACGCGACGCCGCGGCAGCGCCCAAGACACAACCCCTATGCAAAAGCTCGGAACCGCGCGACTGGCCTCGGCCGATGAACATGGCATCGCACTCGCGCTCGACGGCGGCGGCAGCTTCAGCGTGCAGGTGCTTGAGCACGCACTGTTTCGCGTGCGCTACCGGCCTGCCGGCGGCTACCGCGAGCCGCGGACCTGGGCCATCGCCCCGCAGCCGGGCCAGGATGTCGCCTGGGAAGGCCGCGCGCGCGACGACCTCGCCGGCTTCAGCTGTCCGGCGGCTGCGCTGCGCGAGCGCGCGGGGCTGCTGACGCTACGCACCGACGCGATGTGCCTGACGCTGCAACCCGATCCGCTGCTGCTGGCGTGGAACGACGCGCAAGGCGCTGCGCTGCTGCGCGACCGCGCCACCTCGGCCTATTGCGCATCGCAGCGCACCGGCGCGCTGCGCCACTACCTTCAGCGCGACGGCGCCGAACGCTATTACGGGCTGGGCGACAAAACCGGCCCGCTGGACCTGCACGGCCGGCGGCTGCGCACGCTGGCGCTCGACGCGCTGGGCTACGACCCGCAGCACGGCGACCCGTTGTACAAGCACTGGCCCTTTGTGCTGACCCGCTCACCAGGTGGGCAATGGAGTGGCATCTACTACGACACGCTGTCGGCCTGTACCTTCGATCTGGGCCAGGAGCACGACAATTACCACGGGCTGTTTCGCTATGTCGACATTGACGACGGCGATCTGGACTACTACCTGATCGGCGGCGCGACGCCCGGCGAAGTGATCGCGCAGTTCGTGCGGCTGATCGGCGGCACGCACCTTCCGCCGAGATGGTCGCTGGGCTACGCGCAGACGGCGATGGGCCTGGCCGACGCGCCGGACGCGCAGCGCCAGCTCGAAGCCTTCATCGCGCGCATCGAAGGCGAATCCATCCCCTGCTCGTCTTTCCACTATGGCTCGGGCTACTCCTCGCGCGGCAAGCGCCGCTATGTCTTCACCTGGAACGGCGCCAAGTTTCCTGACCCCAAGGCGCTCAACGCGCGCTTCCAGGCGGCCGGCATGCGGCTGGTGGCGAATGTGAAACCCTGCCTGCTTGACGACCATCCGGACTATGCGACGGTGCGCACCCAAGGCGGCTTCATCCACCACGGCGGCGGCGCCGATCCGGTGGTCGACCAGTTCTGGGACGGGGTTGGCTCCTATTTGGATTTCACGCACCCGGCGGCCGTTGCATGGTGGCAGCAGAGTCTGCGCACGCAGGTGCTGGACTTCGGCATCGACGCGGCGTGGAACGACAACAACGAGTACGCGATCATGAACGACGCCGCCGCATGCGACGGCTTCGGCCAGCCGCTTGCGATGCACCGCGCGCGGCCGCTGCACGCGCTGCTGATGGCGCGCGCAAGCTTTGAGGCACAGGCCGCGCAGCGCCCGGGCGAGCCGGTGTTCGGCGTCACGCGCGGCGGGTCGCCGGGACTGCAGCGCTACGCCCAGACCTGGAGCGGCGACAACACGACGAGCTGGGAGACGCTGCGCTGGAACATCCGCACCGGATTGCAGATGAGCCTGTCGGGCATGTTCAACGTTGGCCACGATGTCGGCGGCTTTGCCGGCCCGTCGCCCGGCCCCGAGCTGTTCGTACGCTGGGTGCAGGCGTGCTGCCTGAACCCGCGCATGGTGATGAACTCCTGGAAGGCCGACGGGAGCAACAACGTGCCGTGGCTGCACCCGCAGGTAGCGAACGAGGTAGCGGCGGCGATACGACTGCGCTACACGCTGCTGCCCTACCTGTGGCAACTGTTCGAGCGCGCGCACCTGCGGCACGAGCCGATCATCCGGCCAACCTTCTACGACTTCCCGGACGACGTCAACTGCTTTGGCGATTGCGACGACTTCATGCTGGGCGACGCGCTGCTGGTAGCGCCGGTGGTGCAGCAGGGCGCAACGCAGCGTACGGTCTATCTCCCCTGCGGGCCCACTGCCTGGTTCGACTTCTACAGCGGGAACCGACTGCTTGCAGGGCAATCGCACCGGGTCGAGGCACCGCTATCGCAGCTGCCCCTTTTCGCGCGCGCGGGTGCGTCGATTGCGATGGCCAGCGGCGTCGCGGGCCGGCACCGCCACGACGATCCGGTCAACGAAATACGGGAGTTTCGGGATGGGCCCGTTGGCGGCAGCCAGCAGGCTTAGTGACAGGCAAACTGCTGGCTGCTGCCGTTTGCGTAGAAGTACTTGATCCAGCTCTTGCTGCCAAAGAAGGCCAGGTAGTCATAGCTGTTGGGCCCTATCGAACCCCACACCAGCAAGCCATCACCTTCCACCTTTGTCCGCCCGACCAGGTATTCGCTGTGCACGGTGTCGGAACTCCAAAACAGACGCTTGCTGTCTTTTTCGTAGCTGATTTCGTAGCTGATATGGTTGCCTTTGCAGACCATTTTCAACAGGTCTGGCGCTGCCGCCCTGCCCGAAAGCGCCAGCGCCATCAGGGTGATTGCCAATAGTATTCGGGTGCGCATAGGGTTCTCCCGGGCTGCCTCACTGGACCTTCGCTGCGAAATCCGCTTCGGCCTGGATCCGGCGCCAGCAGCAGACCGCCATCTTATGTCAGCCTCGAAACGATCGGCCAGGCGCTACAGAACGCGTCGGTCGCCTTGTGCTGGATCAGGGGGTCAAGGGCCGGGGAGTGGAACCATGCGGGCATGG
>CAISIP010000497.1 GCA_903885415.1 uncultured beta proteobacterium | reverse complement strand
TCGCCGAACTGGAACGGCAAGTGGAACCAGCACTGGTTTGGCGTCAAGCGCTTCTTCGAATACCTGGAGACCAAGTCGTACAAGATGCACATCCGGGTGCTGCTGTCGAAGTACCGCAGCTACACGCCGTGCCCGGCCTGCGCCGGCGCCCGGCTCAAGACCGAGAGCCTGCTGTGGCGAATCGGCAGCCGGCAGGATGCAGACGCGGTGATAGATCCGGCACAGCGCTTCCTGCCGCTGGGCGTGCAGTGGGGCCGCGCGCAGCTCGAGGCCTTGCCGGGGCTGTGCTTGCACGACCTGATGCTGCTGCCGATCGATCGGCTGCGGCGTTTCTTCGACCGCCTGGGCGCGGGTGCGCCCAGCGCGCAGGCGCAGGCCAGCGGCCAAAGCAAGGCGCTCAAGCTGCTGTTTGACGAAATCACGACCCGGCTGCGCTATCTGTGCGACGTCGGCATCGGCTACCTCAGCCTGGACCGCCAGAGCCGGACGCTATCGGGCGGCGAGGTGCAGCGCATCAACCTGACGACGGCGCTCGGCACCTCGCTGGTGAACACGCTGTTTGTGCTCGACGAGCCCAGCATAGGACTGCATCCGCGCGATATGCACCGCATCATCGAGGCGATGCAACGACTGCGCGACGCCGGCAACACGCTGGTGGTGGTCGAGCACGACCCGGCCGTGATGCTGGCGGCCGACCGGATGATCGACATGGGGCCGGGGCCGGGGGAGCGCGGCGGTCAGATCGTCTTCGACGGCAGCACGCAGGACCTGCGCCACGCCGATACGCTGACCGGCGCCTACCTCGGTGGGCGCAAGCAGGTCGGCATGGGCTTTTCGCGCCTGGTGGCGCCCAACACGCCGCGGCTGGTGCTCGAGGGCGCGCACGAGCACAACCTCAGGGGCGTCACGGTCGAGATACCGTTGCAGCGGCTGGTATGCGTCACCGGCGTGAGCGGCTCGGGCAAGTCGACGCTGGTTCAGGACGTGCTGGCACCGGCGTTGTTGCGCCACTTCGGTCGATCCACCGATGCGCCGGGCCGTTTCGAGCGCCTGCTCGGCGCCGAACTGCTGGGCGATGTGGTGTTCGTCGACCAGTCGCCGATCGGAAAGACGGCACGGTCGAACCCGGTCAGCTATGTGGGCGCTTGGGACGCGATCCGCGAAATATTCGCCAACGCGCAACTGTCGCACCAGCGCAGCTACACCGCGACCAAGTTCAGCTTCAACGGGGGCGACGGCCGCTGCCCCACCTGCGGTGGTTCGGGCTTCGAGCATGTGGAGATGCAGTTTCTCAGCGACGTCTACCTGCGCTGCCCCGACTGCGACGGCAAGCGCTACCGGCCCGAAATTCTGGAGGTGCGTATCGACCGCTGGCTGCCCGCGCCTGGGGGCGCTGCCGACGGATCCGGGCGCCAGCTGCGCAGCCTGAATGTGGCCGAGGTGCTGAACCTGACGGTGAACGAGGCGGCGCAGCTGTTCAGCGCCGACCGCGACGTGATCCGCGCGCTGCAGCCGATCATTGATGTCGGCCTGGAATACGTCAAGCTGGGTCAGCCGGTGCCGACGCTGTCGGGCGGAGAGGCGCAGCGACTCAAGCTCGCTGGTTTTCTGGCTGAAGCGGCGAAGAGCGCCAGCGCAAGCCGCCAGCCGGTGGCCCGGCGCGGAACGCTGTTCATGTTCGACGAGCCGACCACCGGCCTGCATTTTGACGACATCGCCAAGCTGATGCGCGCGCTGCGCCGACTGCTCGACGTCGGCCACTCGCTGCTGGTCATCGAGCACAACCTCGACGTGATCCGCGCCAGCGACTGGCTGATCGACCTCGGCCCCGAAGGCGGCGAAGGCGGCGGGCAACTGATCGCCTGCGGAAGCCCGGACGAGCTGCGCCAGCACACGGCATCGCACACCGCACGCGCGCTGCGCGAGTACGACAGTGCAGTCGGTCTTGGCGCGCACGGCGCGCAGGAGGCGCGTGCCCTGTACGGCGCGCAAGCCCGTGCGGACGAGCGCGCGCGCAATGGGGGCACGCCGGACCCCCGAGCACCATCGCACGCCGACCCCCACTCGAATTCCATCCGGATCGTCAACGCCAAGGAGCACAACCTCAAGTCGCTGAGCGTGGACATACCGCGCGGCAAGTTCAATGTCGTCACCGGCGTGAGCGGTTCGGGCAAGTCGACGCTGGCTTTTGACATTCTTTTCAACGAGGGCCAGCGCCGCTATTTGGAGTCGCTCAACGCCTATGCCAGAAGCATCGTGCAGCCGGCAGGGCGTCCCGAGGTCGACGCGGTCTACGGCATTCCGCCTACCGTCGCGATCGAGCAGCGGCTGTCGCGCGGCGGCAGAAAGTCCACCGTCGGAACCGCGACGGAGGTCTGGCACTTCCTGCGCCTGCTGTTCGTGAAGCTCGGCGTGCAACACTGTGTGCACGACGGCGTGGCGGTGGCACCGCAGACGCCCGACAGCATCGCCGCCCAGCTGCTCGCCAGCTTCAGCGGCCAGCACATCGGCCTGCTCGCGCCGTTGGTGGTCCACCGCAAGGGCGTCTACACCGAGCTTGCCGACTGGGCCCGTCCACGTGGCTTTAGCCACTTGCGCGTCGACGGAAACTTTCTGCCGACCACCGGTTTCCCGCGCATCGACCGATTCAAGGAGCACAGCATCGAGCTGCCGGTGGCGAGCCTGGACCTGCGGCCGGACAACGAGGCGGCTTTGCGCGAGGCGCTCGCCAGCGCGCTGGTGCACGGCAAGGGCGTGGTGCAGGTGCTCAGCGGCCTGGGCAACCTGCGCGCCGCCATGCTGGAGGGTCTTTCGACGGCCGACATCGGAACGCTGCAGAGCTTCTCGACCAAGCGCGCCTGCCCGCTCTGCAGCACCAGCTACCCCGAACTCGACCCGCGTCTGTTCTCGTACAACAGCAAGCACGGCTGGTGCAGCGACTGCGTGGGCACCGGCGTGCGCCTGAGCAAAGAGCAGCGCAAGGCGCTGGACGATTCGGTGCGTGATGACGACCACAGCGGCCGCGAGCAAAGTTTCGCCGAGGTCGAAGTCGACGACCTGGCGACCGACGCCTGCCCCGGCTGTCAGGGAACCCGGCTCAACGCCACCGCACGCGCGGTGCGCTTTGGCGCCCGTAGTGGTGCCGGCCATCTGGACCCGGGTGCGGCGCCCATGCCGCAGGCTGCCGCGCTGCAGGGAATCGCCATCACCGAGCTGGCGCGGCTGAGCGTCACCCATGTCCGACAGTGGGTCGAAGGACTCCAGGTGGCCGGTCGGCTGAGCCGCCGCGAGCAGGATATCGCGCGCGACCTCGTTCCCGAGATCCGCAGCCGGCTGCTATTTCTCGAAGAGGTCGGGCTGGGCTATCTCACGCTCGACCGTGGCGCGCCGACGCTCAGCGGCGGCGAGGCGCAACGCATTCGGCTCGCGGCGCAGCTGGGCAGCAACCTGCAGGGCGTGTGCTACGTGCTCGACGAGCCGACCATCGGGCTGCACGCGCGCGACAACGCGATCCTGCTCGCGGCGCTGCGCAGCCTGAGCGACAAGGGCAACACGCTGGTGGTGGTCGAGCACGACGAGGACACTATCCGCCACGCCGAGCACATCATCGACATCGGGCCGGGCGCCGGCAAGCGCGGCGGTTCACTGGTCGCCGAGGGAGCGCTGGCCAGCGTCATGCAGTGTGCCGACTCGCAGACCGGCCGCTACCTGCTGCACCCGATGCGCCACCCGATCCAGCCGCGCCGCGCGGTGACCGAGGCACAGCCGCCCACGCAGTGGCTGCAGCTGCGCGGCGCGACGCTGCACAACCTGCGCGGCGTGGACGCTGCCATTCCCTTGAGCCGGCTGGTCGCGGTGACCGGTGTCAGCGGCTCCGGCAAGTCGACGCTGGCGCGTGATGTGCTGCTGGCCAATGTGCAGGTGGGCGTCGGAAAACGCAGCACCAAAGCGGGCCGCGACGCGCTCGCCGCCGGCGAAAAAATTGCCTGGACGGGCTGCGCGGGTGTGAGCGGCTTTGAAACCGTTGACCGGGTGCTGGAGGTAGACCAGACGCCGATCGGCAAGACACCCCGCAGTTGCCCCGCAACCTACATCGGATTTTGGGACACCATCCGCAAGCTGTTTGCCGACACGCTGGAAGCGCGCGCGCGCGGGTACGCGGCGAATCGTTTCAGCTTCAACACCGGCGAGGGCCGCTGCCCGGGTTGCGAGGGACAGGGGATCCGTACCGTCGCGATGAGCTTCCTGCCCGATGTGAAGGTGCTGTGCGAAACCTGCCGCGGAACCCGCTTTAACCCCGAGACACAGGCTGTCACATGGCGCGGCAAGAACATCGGCGAGGTGCTGCAGATGGAGGTCGACGAGGCGGTCGGTTTTTTTGCCGCGATGCCCGCCATCAGCCACCCCTTGCAGTTGCTGCAGGACGTCGGACTTGGCTACCTGACGCTGGGCCAGCCTTCGCCGACGCTCAGCGGCGGCGAGGCGCAGCGCATCAAGCTGGTCACCGAGCTGAGCAAGGTGCGCGACGACATCACGCGCCGCGGGCAGAAGGCGCCGCACACGCTGTACGTGCTCGACGAGCCGACGGTGGGCCTGCATATGGCCGACGTCGAGAAGCTGATCCGGGTGCTGCACCGACTGGTTGACGGCGGGCACAGCGTGGTCGTCATCGAGCACGACCTCGACGTGATCGCCGAGGCCGACTGGGTCATCGATCTCGGGCCCGAAGGCGGCGACGCCGGAGGGCGCGTCGTGGCCGCCGCCACGCCCGAGGCGGTCGTCGCATTGGCGACCCACACAGGAGTTGCGTTGGCAGGGGTGCTCGCGCGCGGGCGCCGTTAGACGCCTGGTCGGGCCTTAGGGCGCGGGCCGTGCTTCGCGCGCCGCGAGCAGCGCCTGCGCAAACTCGGCAAATCCGGCGCCGCGCTCGCCCTGTGTGAGGTAGCGCGGCCAGTGCTGCAGCTCGGCGGCGAAGCGCATCAGGTTGGCGACACCGATGGAATGGTCGAAGGCTTCGAACATGATCTGGTCGTTGGTCGAGTCGCCGACATAAGCCCAGCGCGCCGCCTCGGTCCGCAGGTCGCGGCCCAGCAGCGTGCGCACGATCCATTGCGCGCCGCTGAGCTTGTGGTGCGCGCCGAACCAGCCATTGATGTGGATGCTGCTGACCGTCGCGGTCATCGCTTCTTCGCGCATGATCCGCAGCACCTGCGCGATCTGCTCTGGCGCCAGCCGGCTGAACTCGCTGTGGTCGATCGCGATGTCGGTCTCGCGCCCGGGCGAGTCTTTGGCCAGCATGGCGCCCGGCACCTCGCGCAGGATGCGCGCCCCCACCTGCTGCAGGCGCACGAAGTTGGCGGCACGGGTGGGCGCATCCTGCTGGTAGATTCGCTGCACGCTGCGTGCATGCGCCTGCTGCCGGCTCGGCAGCAGCGCTACCGAGCCGTTTTCCGCGACGATCGCGTCCACCGGCCACTGCTGCGCGAAGGCTTCGCTCCAGCCGGCCGGCCGGCCGGTGATCGCAATCACGCTCAGGCCGGCCGACTGTAGCTGGCCCAGCGCATGCAGCGCGTCGTCCGTGATCGCGCCGTCGGTTGTCAGTGTGTCGTCGATATCGGTGAACACGCCGACGATGGCGCGGCGCACCTGCATCGGCCAGTCCGACAGGGGCCGCATGGCGCCGCGCCCGGGTTGCATGCGAGAGGCGCCGGCTCAGCCCGCCGACTGCAGCGCCAGGCCCGCGTGTTCGCGCAACGGATGAAAGTGAATTTTCGGAAAGCGTTCCTGCGCGAGCCGCACGTCGTAGGGCGAGGTGCACAGGTAGGCCAGCGTGTTGGCGGCATCGCGCGCCATGCGCATCGGGTAGGCCTCGCAAAATGCTTTCAGCTCCGCCGGGCTGTTGGCGCTAATCCAGCGCGCGCCCACAAATTGGCAGGACTCGAGCCGGACGTCGGCGTCGTACTCGCCCTTGAGCCGGTGCTGTACCACCTCGAACTGCAGTTGGCCGATCGCGCCGAGCAGCATATTGCCGCCAACCTCCGGGCGGAAGACCTGTATGGCGCCCTCCTCGCCGAGCTGCGCCAGGCCCTGCTGCAGCTGCTTGGTGCGCAACGGGTTCCGCAGGATCACGGTGGTGAACAGCTCGGGCGCGAAGAAGGGCAGGCCGGTGAACTGCAGCGACACGCTGCCGTCGGTAATGGTGTCGCCGAGCTGCACGCCCCCGTGCGTGGTGAAGCCAACGATGTCGCCGGCGTAGGCCTCATGGACCGCCTCGCGACGCTGGCTCATGAAGGTCACGACGCTGGTCGGGCGCAGTTCTTTGGCGGTGCGCTGCACCTTGAGCTTCATCCCGGGCGTGTACTTTCCCGAGCACATCCGTACGAAGGCGATGCGGTCGCGGTGCGCGGGGTCCATGTTCGCCTGCACCTTGAAAACCACGCCCGAAAAAGCCTCGTCTTCGGGCCTGACCTGGGTGAGCACCGACTGCCTGTTGACCAGCACCGAGCTGGTGCGCGGCTGCGGAGACGGTGCCAAGTCCACCAGCGCGTCGAGCACCTCCATCACGCCAAAGTTGTTGACACCCGAGCCGAAGAAGACCGGCGTCTGCTTGCCGGCCAGGAAGGCCGTATGGTCCCAGCTAGGCGAGGCGCCTGTGGCCAGATCCATGCCTTCCATCGCGCTCTCAAACTCCTGGCCGAAGCGCTGTCGCAGCGCCTGGCCGTCGCCCAGCGCGATGGCCTTGAAGTCCTGCGGCCGGCGCTCGCTGCCCGCTTCGAACAGCGTCATCGCCTGCGTTTGCAGGTTCACGATACCGCAGAAAGACTTTCCCTGGCCCACCGGCCAGGTCATCGGAATGCAGGGCATGCCGAGCTCGCGTTCGATCTCGTCGAGTATGTCCAGCGGCTCGCGCACCTCGCGGTCCATCTTGTTGACGAAGGTGATGATCGGCGTGTCGCGCTGGCGGCAGACCTCGATCAGCCGCCGCGTCTGCGCCTCGACGCCGTTGGCCGCGTCGATCACCATCAGCGCCGAGTCGACGGCAGTCAGCACCCGGTAGGTGTCCTCGGAAAAATCCTTGTGGCCGGGTGTGTCGAGCAGGTTGATGACATGGTCGCGGTAGACCATCTGCATCACCGAACTCGCAACCGAGATGCCGCGCTGCTTCTCGATTTCCATCCAGTCGCTGGTCGCGTGGCGCGTCGCCTTGCGCGCCTTGACCGAGCCCGCGATCTGAATCGCTCCGGAGAACAGCAGCAGTTTCTCGGTCAGGGTGGTCTTGCCGGCGTCGGGGTGCGAGATGATCGCGAAGCTGCGTCGGCGCCGGGTCTCAGAGGCGAAAGTCACGGTCGTTTCCTGTCGGTTATGGCGGTGCAGTGCGGTGGGGCTTTGTCGGCCGCAGGCTCCGAGCCAGCGCGGCTGCGTGGGCGGCGACGGCAGCGACGTTCTAGAACGGTGCCTTGATGAATTTGCCGCAAATGCCCTTGAGCACCGAGAACTTGCGGCCGTCCTTCAGGTCCACCGATTCGGTGAATTCGCCGGTGGCGCGGTCGATGGTGAACTGCTCGCCGGTCACCATCTCGCCGTAGCGCTGGAACATCGCAGGCCGGCTCACCACCGCCTTGGTTCCGTCCATCACCAGGGCGCCCTTGCGCGTCTGCGAAATCGCCATCTGACCCTGGTACCAGCCGGTCTTGTTGCCGAAGTCCAGCCCGGCCAGCAGCACGTCGGTGTAGGTTTTGGGCTCGGAGTCGAAGCCGTTGACAGGCAGGGTATAGGTGCACTCGCAGATCAGTTCGATGGCGTCGTCGCTTAGTTGGGGGGCGCTCGCTGCGGCCATGGCAGCGTTCTGGGGCTTGGCCCATTGCAGCCAGCCCTGCTCGTAGGCGAGCCAGCCGCCAAGAGAAAAAGCCAGCGCTGCCGCGAAAAAAGTCAGCAAGACGAGGGAATAAGCGGTGAATTTTTGCATCCGGTCCTGGCTTGCTCAAGGGCAGGCCGGATGATACGCGATAGGCGTACACCCGCGCCGTGCGGTCCGGCCGGCAGCGGCCCCGCGAATTCCGCCTTCATCCTATAATCAGGCATCCCCGAGGAGCGTTGCAGTTCACGCATGGTGAACGAGGCTCGGGTCGCGTGGTCTGGCAGAGATGCTGGGCTGCCGCACCAACCGCGCTCACCCACTTGTCTGTGCGGTGAGCCTCCCACCTGAGATTCCCGCGCCGCCCGGTGGCCTTTCAAACCACACTTTGGAGTGAACCATGAGCGCAGTACTGAAACCGATCAACAACCAGGATTACGTCGTCGCCGACCTAGGCCTGGCCGCCTGGGGCCGCAAGGAACTGGCGATTGCCGAAACCGAGATGCCCGGCCTGATGGCGATTCGCCAGGAATACGCGCAAGCGCAGCCGCTCAAGGGCGCGCGCATCACCGGTTCTCTGCACATGACCATCCAGACCGGCGTATTGGTCGAGACGCTGCAGGCGCTCGGCGCGCAGGTGCGGTGGGCCTCGTGCAATATCTTTTCGACCCAGGACCACGCAGCCGCGGCGCTGGTCGCGGCC
>CAISIP010000496.1 GCA_903885415.1 uncultured beta proteobacterium | reverse complement strand
GGATTGCCCGTGGTCCAGACTCCCGCAGGCGACACCAGCGAGGAGGGATCGCTCAGCGTGACGCCCCCTTCCTATCGCTTTGACTTGCAGATCGAAGAGGACCTGATCGAGGAAGTGGCGCGTGTGATCGGCTACAACAACCTGCCGCAAACGCCTCCGCTGGCGCCGATCACGGCCCGTATTCGGCCAGAGGCGCAGCGCAGCCCGTTCGCGCTGCGCCGTAGCCTGGCCGCACTCGGCTATCAGGAAACCATCAACTTCAGTTTTGTCGAAGAGCGCTGGGAGCATGAGCTGGCTGGCAACGCAACGCCGATCAAGCTGCTGAACCCTATTGCGAGTCAGATGGGCGTGATGCGTTCATCGCTGCTGGGCTCGCTGTTGCAGGTCGTCAAGTTCAACCAAGACCGCAAGGCCGCACGGGTGCGCGTGTTCGAGATCGGCCGCGTCTTCTTGCGCGACGCATCGGTCGGCAGCAGCGACACCAGCGTGGAGGGATTCCACCAGCCCATGCGGGTGGCGGCTATGGCCGGCGGCAGCGCCGACGCTGCGCACTGGGGAGAGAAGGAACGTGCGGTCGACTTTTTTGACGCCAGTGGGGATCTGCAGTCCCTGCTCGCCCCGCTGGAGCCCCGCTTTGAATCGGCCCAGCACCCGGCGATGCACCCGGGCCGCTGCGCCCGGGTGCTGGTGTCGGGGTCGGCAATCGGCTTTGTCGGCGAACTGCACCCGAAGTGGCGTCATGCCTATGGGCTCCACAGCGCGCCGGTCATGCTCGAACTGGAACTCGACGCCGTGCTGCGCCGTCCGCTTCCCACCTTCAAGCCGGTGTCGAGGCACCAGCCTGTTCAACGCGACATCGCCGTGTTGGTAGCCGAGCATGTCAGCCACGACGCGCTGATGGCCGCTATTTGGGATACGCCCATGGGTGGGCTACTGCAAGAAGCCACGCTGTTTGACGTCTACCGGCCCACTGATGCCCATCCGGCGCCGACGGGCGAGAAAAGTCTGGCTGTGCGCTTGACGCTCAACAACGAGGACGCTACCCTGACAGAGGCGCTGATCGACCAGACGGTGGCGGCCATCGTGGCGCACTTGTCTGCAGCGATTGGCGCGCGTCAGCGAGTCTGATCCTCTCCAACTACCTAGAATTCCCAGGAGCCCATCATGGAGTTTGCGCTTGACAGTCTGGAATCCCCCGCCCTGACCAAAGCCCAGTTGGCCGACTTGCTGTTTTCTCAGATTGGCCTGAACAAGCGCGAGTCCAAGGACATGATCGACGCCTTCTTCGACCTGATTGCTAGCCGCTTGGTCGACGGCACCGACGTCAAGATTTCTGGTTTTGGCAACTTTCAGATCCGCACCAAGGCGCCCAGGCCGGGTCGCAACCCACGCACGGGAGAAGCGATTCCAATCGATGCTCGGCGTGTCGTGACCTTCCATGCCAGCCACAAACTCAGGGACCAGATACAGGACGAAGGCCGCGCGCCGGTTGCACGCCCGTAGTTGCGCTGAAGTTTTTTTGCGCCGTGGCGCCTTCGGGCTCGGCGTGGCGAGCATTCTTGGAGTAACCTCTACGACTTGCCGCCCACAGCCTTGATTTCAATGGGAAAAGCCCTCCCGCTCATACCCGCAAAACGCTACTTCACCATCGGTGAGGTGGGTGAGCTTTGCGGTGTCAAGCCGCACGTGCTCCGGTATTGGGAGCAGGAATTCACCCAACTCAGGCCGATGAAGCGACGCGGCAACCGTCGGTACTACCAGCATCATGAGGTGCTGATGATCCGCCGCATCCGCGACCTGCTCTACGACCAGGGATTTACCATCAGCGGCGCGCGCAACAAGTTGCAGGAGCTGCTGCAAAGCGAACGAGACAAGCGCAAGAACGGCGAAGTCCTGCTCGACGGCGTCGAGACCTTTGTCGGCAGCGATGCAGAGGCCGACGATTTTGGCGCCATCGAATTGGATGCAGACGGCGAGGCCAGGCCCTCTGCCGGCCACCTGCTGATGGTGCGCCGCGAGCTATCTGAGATCCGCGAACTCCTGTCGGCCAGCGCCTGACGCACACCATCGCGTCGCTATAATTCGCCTCAGTTCGGTGTGTGGCGCAGCCTGGTAGCGCACTTGCATGGGGTGCAAGGGGTCGAAGGTTCGAATCCTTTCACACCGACCATTAGACAGTACAAAGGCCTTTAAGGAGCGATTCTTAAAGGCCTTTTTCATTGGCAAATAAGTCACTTACGCTGCAATGGCGTACAGCGTCCTACATTGACAGCCAAACCAAAAGCGGGGAACAAAGCGACGGGGAACACAATTTTTAGCGATTGTTCCCCGTTTTCAGAG